>JANMOF010000606.1:0-25157 GCA_031368925.1 Leptospiraceae bacterium | reverse complement strand
ATCAATATTATTAGTTCCAATTCCTGCTTTAAAGAGTTTATTCGCTGTATAACTCTCTTCTGTAAATAGCTGTCCTGAACCATAAAACGCAACTGAGTCAGCCCCGAATGTATTGATTGACTCTTTAAATTTACTAGCTACAAGATTCATCGCCTCTTCCCAGGAGGCTTCTACGAATTTGCCGTCTTTTCGAATTTTGGGAACCGTTAGACGACCTTCTACATAAGGAAGTGCGCGAAGCATAGAGCCTTTCACGCAAATCACGCCCTGGTTATGAGCCATTTGGTCTCCGCGGATATCGGTGACTTTCCCGTCCCGCATTCCAACCTGAATGCCACAGCCAGTTCCGCAGAAGCGGCAAACAGCCTTTGTCCACGTATCCGCATTTCCAGCAGGAAGAAGTGCTTCTAACGCGCCCCATGTTGCTCCACCCATAAGATTTGCACCGCCTACAGCAGCAAGTAGAGCCAGAAAATCACGACGGGAAATAATTGATGTTGTTTTATTTTTTTCCACTTTATCATTCATGCAAAATCTCCTGAAAATAAAATCTATCCTGTCCAAAAAAAGCAAACTACATTCAGTCGGTCAACTTAAAACTTTTTTTATTTCTACTATTTAAAATAATTTAAAATCGCAGCCTTGTCAGCACCAATCCCTTCCACACGAGTTACAATTTTTCCATCCGAGGAAATGAGGCTAATCACTGTTGAATGATTGAAATCCCCCGTTTCTGTTTTCTGGTAATTGATTCCAAGCAGGACAGAAAGCATTCGAACACTATCATTCGTTCCATTTAGTAAAATCCAGTTGTTGCCTAATTTCATTTTACCTACATATGCCAGTAAGACTTCTTTCGTATCCTTCTCTGGATCAAAACTAACTAGAACTATTTTAGGAATCTTGCCTGATTTAGTTTGAATTTCTTTTTCTAGTTTTTGTAAATCCGATACAATTCTAGGGCATACACTTTGACATGAAGCATAAAACATGCTGATTAGAATTGGTTCTTTTTTAAATTCAGAGAGCATAATCGTCGTTCCCTGCTGTGTAGTCCATTTTTCGTCCAATTCATACAGTGAACCTTCCGATGCCTTACTTGCAGGAATATTACTTTTATCCTGATTATGTTCATGATGATGCTCTTCCTTACAGGCAAATACCAGTAAGCCAATGATTATAAAAATTAATCTCATTTGTTTTTTCATTTTTAATTCCTTTTTATTAAGCTGTCCGCAGCACATCTAAATCCCAAATACTTTGCTGTGTAATTTCCCTTTAAACCAGACCTATACCCGAAGCGCATATAAGCTGCGTAATCCGCAAAGTCATTTGCTTTGATTGCCCCTGCTCCACAGAATAAATTTCTTTCAATGTCGCTGTCTGCCCTTGAATCTCCAGTCACAGAGGCAGAATTAAAATCATACACCCATTCCCAAATGAGCCCGTGCATATCAAATATTCCAAGCCGGTTTTGATACCGACCGATAGACGGAATTTCATCTGGTTTTTTTTCGGAATACCACTGCATGATTTTTTTTTGAATGTCGTTTTTGTTTTCATTTTTTCCCGGAATACTAGCGGCATATTCCCATTCGTCGGTAGTCGGTAAGCGCTTTTTTTGCGATTCACAAAATGCTTTTGCCGCAAACCAGGAAACATAAGTCACAGGGGAATCATCCTTTTTTATCGACTCATCAAACTTTATAAGAGCAAGATATCCATTATCCGCATAAAGAGAAGTAGGATTTCCTTTTCTCCATTTAGGATTTTTTGCAATGAACTCTAAGTATTCAAAATTAGTAACCGGGTATTTATCGAGGTAAAATCCATTTACCGCTTTAGGTTTAATCTTTGTAGTAGAGTCAGCCTTGATAAATGGAAGATATGCTCCCTTGGGAACCAAGACCATGTCCGACGCAATAACCAAATTAAAACTGGATAGTAAGACTACTACCCAGCCAATTTGCACAAGCATTTTACTTGTTCTTTTTGACTTCACTGACATCCACTTCATGTCCTGCGTTGCCCCAACTATTATAAACAAAAGTTAACACATTAGCAATGTCGTCATCCGATAACTCTAAGTGCGGCATAACGTTATTATACTTTTGACCATTTACAGTTATCTCACCTGTTAAACCTTTATTTAATATTTTAATAGCGCGCTCTTTATTTGCATTCAAGTAATCCGATTTTGCAAGTGGAGGGAAAGTTCCTGGAAGACCCTGCCCCTCTTTCATATGACAGGCGGAGCAATTAGCAGCAAATACCCTTGCACCATCAGTAATTTTTTCTGCCTTTGTTTTAGGAGCTTCCGGTTTTTTAGAATCATCCTTGATTTTTTGAATAGCACCGCCTTCCGGCAAATAAACAGTATCCTCTTGCTTGCCTGAATAGATCGCCTTATTCGCTTCACCTTCTACTTTCATCATCCCGAGTGAGCCTTTGTTGAACGTTCTAAAAATAGAGTGATCTACTACGATATAAGTTCCAGGAATATCGACTTTAAAATCAACAATAGCGGAACCACCGGCTGGAATCAAAGTAGTCTGCACATTCTTCTGATTAGCCTCTGTTCCACCTTCCGTATATACAAGATCAAAGATTTCTCCAATCACATGAAAAGAAGATACTAAATTTGGTCCACCATTTCCCACAAAGAGACGAACGGTTTCTCCCACTTTTGCGGTAATCGCTTTTTCATTTGTAAGTGCGCCCACAGAGCCATTGAACACCACATAATCAGGAGTTTCCGTTAGAGCCTTTTCCATGTTAAATCCCTGTAATCCGGGAGCGCCATTTTTCCCAGTTGTATAGAATTCACTTTGCACAATATAATATTCATGATCCACTTTCGGAAGTGCTTTCTTGGGTTGAACATAGATTAGCCCATACATTCCATTTGCGATATGCATTCCCACAGGAGCAGTCGCACAATGATAAATATAAAGTCCGGGATTAATTGCTTTAAAAGAAAATTTAGAGGCATGACCTGGAATGGTAAGAGAAGATGCTGCTCCACCACCTGGTCCTGTTACTGCGTGTAAATCGATATTATGCGGCATTTTACTAGAAGGGTGATTTTTTAAATTAAACTCTACATCATCTCCTTCTCTGACGCGAATAAACGGTCCCGGAACAGAGCCACCGAATGTCCAGAAAGTATACTCGACTCCATCGGCAAGCCTACCTACAACTTCACTTGTTTCTAGGTTCACAATGACTTTTGCTTCCCGACTTCGCTCAATAACAGGAGGAACTTGTGGCGCATACGTTAACTTTGCCTCTTCTTCAATTGGCTTACCACTACAATTAATTTGTAGTAGTGAGAAAACTAAAATAGTGATTATCTTTAAAATAAAAATGAATTGAAATCTATACATTTTCTTACCTCTCTTTATCTATACTAGACAGCAAGAAATAATGCCTTGATATAAATCAATTCATAATTTTTTTACTTCCTCTTCTTCAAAAACTCATAGGCATCTTTGGCTTCGATGAATTTTTTATTCATTAGCTCATATATTTCTGGTTTGGCATTGTGAAATTTATCGGGGTGATACATAATAGCCATTTGCTTCCAGGCTTTTTCGAGTTCTTCTAAGGTGTAAGTTTCTTTTAAATTAAACAGGGCAAGAGAGTTTTTTAATTTGGCGTTATCCGCATACTCATAATTATACGCTTGACCGCTATAGTTTGAACTTGAACTTCGATTCGATCTAGCGTTTACATTGTATTGTGCGGTGCGTTTTATATTTTGAACATACGCTCCAGGTAACGAAAAATGAAAACAGAGTCGATTGAATAATTCTTCTTCTGTTTGGGTAATTCCTCCATCAGCAAGAGCAACTTCGTAGATCATGAGAAATAACATACTAGTTAGCTCAATGCGCGCCTCCCAACCGGCTGAATTGAGATGTTGAAAATACAGGTTTACAACTTCAATTAGAGATTGGAAAATTTCTTCTTTGGAAAAGTTTTGAATATGTTGTTTTGTATAACTTACGATACGGGCAATCAGAGCTTCATCTACATTTCCCTGAAACTCTCGCTGTATCGCCTGACGTATGACTAAAATTTCTTTTTCAGAAATTCTTCCGTCTGATTTTGCAATATGGATACAGGCAGAAGCAAGAATCGCTGCATATTGTTCCAGGATCGAATACCCTGTTATCTCATTTCGAATTTTAAAAATGAGTCCACTCAGATACTCCCGGTTATCCGCAACAGTCTCTCCACTAAATTCATCCAGTGTTCGCCTCACTGCAAGCACAACTAGAAAAACTCCAAGGATAAAAAATAAAATTTCTTTAGAGTTTAAAATTAAAAATAATCCAATGAGAGTGAGAAGAAGATTTATCATCTAGGAGATTCTATATTTAGTAGGATTATCTATTGCAGAGTCATTCCCATGGCGATGGGAATCCAGAAATAAATTGAGCTTTTCTATTTTAGAATGCAGAGTATTTCTGGATTCCTGCCTTCGCAGGAATGACACGTTGAATAAAAAAAATATCGCCATTCTTCAAATACTATAATACTTTCTATAAAAATAAAGAAGCGGGCGCTTTGTTTCATCCGTATGCGCATAATGAACTTTACCCACTATGATTGAATGATCCCCACCTGCATAAACATTTTCCAGTGTGCAATCTAGATGACAGAGAGAATTTTTCAGAAGTGGTGCTTTCGTTACCTGGTGAGTAAAACCTATTTCGTGAACTAAAGCATCTCTATCCGAATCAGGTTTTGCAAAATTATTAGAAGCATTTTCTTGCTCTGCTGAGAGAATATTAATAGCAAATTCTTTTAGGTTTATAATCTTATCATGACTTGCCGCTGTCTTTAAGACAGAGAATAACACTAGAAAGGGGTCTACAGAAAGGGAGGTAAAACTAGACGCAGTCAATCCCCCATAAATTCCGTTCTCTGAATAGGTAACGATTGTTACCCCCGAAGCCCAATGTCCCATTGCCTTTTTGAAATCATCTTTTGTAATTGCCATATTGTTAATCCTACTTGTAGGAAAGATTAGTCAAATGAAAAATATACATTTTAATGCACAATACGCCTGCGAGTTATCCCATCAGCTTCAATTTTTTTTACGCGCTCCAAATTACGCAGTGCGTTAGCAATTTCATTTTCGTTTCCCACGTTGACAATTTCTTCATAGAGATTTTTGACTCGCTTGAAATTACGATTTTCTTCTTCTACAGCCGTTAGACGAAATAGCAAATTAGTTTTACGAAGAGCATCATAAACTGTCTTCATTGATTTTAGAAGGTAAACAGATTCTTCTAATTTTTCTTGCTCTTGTTTATAGACAGCAAGTGATTCAGAAGTAGAGGTAGTAAGTAAATCACGTTTTAGTAAATCAACATCGCGCCTTGCATCCGCAACAGAAATATCTTGATCCTTCATCAAATTAAAAATTTCTTTATAGGAATTATAAGCCCTTTCGAGATAAAGAATTTCTGAATCTGGATATTGCATTTGCTTATGATAGGTTGATATCGCATAAGAGGCAGTAAACTCAGACGAAAGACGGCGAACAGTTTCTTCTAAAGAAATTCCAAATTCTTTATCCTTCTCCCGCTTTTCTTTTTCTTCTTTTCTTTTTTGGTCTAACCAGCTTAAATATTTCATAAAATACTCGGAGCTTTTTTCAGCATTGCCAAGCCTATGAGAATAAAAATCTCCTAGTTGGTAATAGAGATACGGATCATCCTTCTTATCCGCATTTAGAATTTCTATCATCTTTTCATAATAGCTAGAAGCTACTACGTATTGCTTTAAGTCTGTGTAGAGGGCTGCAACATTCTTGTACACATCGTATAGTGGATACTTTCCGTTATTCTCTGGAAGATTAGCGAAGCGTATATATTTTAAATAGAGATCAACTGCGTTTCTTTTTTTAGAAGAGGATTTATATTCATCTGCTAGAAATAAAATTGCTTCAGAATTATTTGGATTTATCTTGATTGCAAATTCTAAAAGTTGCGAATAGCCTGTAAAATCCTGGTTGCGATTGTTGTCGGCTGCAACGAAAATTCCTCTTCCAAAATTATCAGATTTATTTTCTACTTTTGCTCTTTCCTTGTTGTCATTTTCAATTTGTTTAATGAGCTTCGCAAAATCTACAATTGTATTCGAATCTTCTTTTGTTTTTTTAGAAACGTAGGAACCAAAACTATTTAACAGGGAATCGGAATATTCTGTTTCTTTTGCCTTAACACTTTCTTTAAGTCCATTTACTCTTTCAGTATTCTCTGCCATAGCTTTATTTGCATCTGCTTCGGATAATTCTGATTTGGCGTAGCGAGAGCCGATTGCATATGCGTTACTCTCTGCTTTCTTTAAATCATTTTTTAAAACTTCCAAATCCGTTTTAATTTTTTTGTGGGCGAGTCTCTTATTAACCTCTTCTTGTCCTAACTCTTCTAAGAGGGTTGGATTATAAAATCTTTCTTCCGTATTAGAAAAATCTCTATACCTAAGTCCAGCCATGTATGACTCAACTGCTTTATGCTTCTCCCCTACTTTCTCATAAAGCCTTGCCATACGGAGATGTAAATCAAAGAGCAAATCAGAATCTCTTGCTAGATGCGATTCCGTATTTTTAAACCTTGTACCCGAAATAAAAAGTCGAATAGAATTTACATCTGCGTTTACGGGAATCATTCCCGAATTATTTTTATATTCGTCAGTTACATTGTCTTTTCTGTCTTTGTATCTGCCTGCTTTTTCTCTTACATCCAAAATTCGTTTATTTTCTACGAATTGCGCATAATATTCATTAAGCAACGTTTTCATCTGGTCTATCTGATTATATAACTTGTCTGGATTTTCCTGGATGTATTTTTCTAACTCGTTTTGTCTTTCCCCTGTAATAACTTCAATAGGAGTCTTATAAATTTTTTTAGGATCATCTCTGAAATCGTGAGCGAGTAGAGAAAAGGAAAATTGAAAAGCGATAAGTAATAGCAAGAGTATGCGCATGATTGTATTATCGGTAGAAATAATATTTTGATAAACTTTGTAGTCTTTGACCTCACCCCGGCTTCCAGCCCGCCCCTCTCCTTAAGGAGAGGGGCTTAGATGTAGAAAATTTTTCAGAAAATCCAAAATCGGGGTGAGGTCGAGTTAGGTAAAAATTATTTCGTGACTTCGGCGAGTTCTTCGGATGATAGAATTTTTTCTATATCCATGATGATGATGAAGCGGTTTTCTTTCTTAGCCACTCCAATGATATAACGGGATGACATGCCTCGCACAGATGGAGGTGGTGGATCAATTTGAGAAGGTGCAAAATGAACTACGTGCGAAACCTTGTCAACGATAACGCCTAACGACTTGCCGTCAATTTTAACGATGATGGCACGGTTCATGGGGGAATCGCCTACTTTCTTGTTCATGATTTTTTTACTGAGGTCAATCATGTTTACGACTTTGCCGCGAATATCCATTAGCCCCACAAAGTAAGTTTGCGACTTAGGAACTTTAATCAGATTTGTGACTTTTACAATTTCTTCTACATTGATAATAGATATAGCATAATCCTCTTCTCCAATCGTAAAAGTTATATACTGCTCACTTAAATGATTATCATCTTTAGCCATCAATCCCCCTTAAAATCTAGTAAACCCCGTATAGAAATAGTATCCACCGAAAGATAGAAAACTCATCACTTTTAAATAAAAGGGAGTTCTATTTCTTAAAATCCAATCTAATCCACCAAATAAAATTCCCATACATGCTAATGAGAATCCTAAAACAACATAATCAAAAAAATGTAAATAAATTGCAACACAAACTGAGACCCCGAGTATAGAATCATACAAATCATCCAAGAACCTAAGCTTGAACTCTACATAGGTTGATCTAGCTCGATCCGCTAGTCGATTAAAATAAGATTTCCCCGGAAGTGTAGTTTTTTCAGAATCAACTGCAACAAGAGAGGACGCGTCTTGTATTCGCTTTCCGAGGGAAACTCTGGAAATATCATACACACCTCCAATGGAAGTAAGCACATCGTCATCTGGAATGCACGAAAATACATCCCTAAACGGAATGAATTTTCGCTTTAAAGATGCATTCGTTGCATTGAATACATCTCGCTCCCTTATAATCGTTCCTTTCTTAATTGTTGTGGTGTAGGTTCTACCTTTTTCTGAGGCGGGCTCTAAACTTAAACGAACTAAACTTTCGTGAAAATTATAATCTACTACAAAAACATCCCCTACTGGAGAGACAGCCCTATAAGATTTAAAATAACCTCTTGCAGGACTCTTGCTTCGTTTCCACCAGGTTCTAAATCCTTCATAATCCGAATCGTATAGCATACGTTAGTTATCGGATAGTAAAAAAAATAGCTAAAGATACATTCTCTAAGGTCGGATAAAAAGTATTCGTTTTATCCCTCCTTTCGGAGGGACGACCTAGATTAATGCAAAATTCTATTTGCCTTTTTTCTTATGTCTGTTGGCTCTACGCTTTTTCTTTCTCTTGTGAGTAGCGATTTTTTTTCTTTTTCTTTTTTTACCAGACGGCATTCATAACTCCTTAATAATGTTAAAAAACTATTCCAAATACTTTTGTAAACTTCTATTTTTCTTTAACTCAGATAATAAAAGTTTTATATCTTTAATTCCTGTTTTAGAGGAAATAAACAATACGTCATCTTCTTCCACCACGATCAAATCCTCTACTCCCAGAAATGTTACCAATTCTTTTTTGGTAGAAGAGATATTTCCCTTTGAATGAAAATAAAATGATTCTTTTCCTGTGTGGTGATTTCCATTTGCGTCACCTTTAAGAACTCTTTCAAGAGAAAGCCATGATCCAACATCATCCCAATCAAAGCTAGCCTTCACCATACGAATAAGAGAACTTTTCTCCATGATAGCAGTATCAATTGCCTCTGATGGTAAAAGTTTAAAGGCACTAGCAAGCTCTCCAAAATTCGCAAATGGAAATTTATTTTTAAGCGGTGTAAGAATATAAGGAGCATGTTTTGCAAACTCTCCTAAAATAAAATCAGTCTTCCAAATAAAAATTCCAGGGTTCCAATAAAAATTTTTGCGTTTTAAGTATTTTACTGCTATTTTAAAATCAGGTTTTTCAAAAAAACCTTTTACTTCCATTCCGTACTTAGTTGGCTTTCCGGTTCCAATATAACCGTAACCAGTCTCGGGTCTAACAGGCTTTATCCCGAGTAGCACTAAATTTTCTTCTGCTTCGAGAATAGCAAGTTTCATAGTCTTGGTAAACTCACTAACTGGGTTAATAAATGCATCAGCAGATAATACTATTTGTGTAGGGTTTCCAAATTTTTGCTTAAAATAAAGGGAGGCTAAGGCAACGATTGGAGCTGTATTTTTACCTTCTGGCTCAAGGATAAAATTCTTCTCGGGAAAACTTTTTTCCTGCTGTAAAATAGATTTCTTTAAGGCAGCGTTTGTTCCAATAAAGATTCTATCAATGCTTGTCAACGTTAAAGCACGATCTATCGTTTCTTTAAGGAGCGTCTTATTAGAATATACCTTTTGTAATTGTTTGGGAGTGGATGTCCGAGACCGAGGCCAGAATCGCTCGCCCTTGCCTCCAGCCATAATCAACACTACTGGTTTGTCTTTAGCCGTCATACTGACTCCAGTCAAATTAGGTTTCTTTGATGTCTTCTGGAGCAAACTTAATTGGTTTTAAAGGAATAATGGTAGAAACCGCATGTTTATATATTAATTGCTGCTTTCCATCGTTCTCAATAATAATTGTAAAATTATCAAAGCTATAAACTTTTCCTTTTAAAGGAACACCATTTAAAAGATAAATGGTTAAATCTATCTTATCTTTTCTAGCTGTATTCAGAATGTAATCTTGAATATTATTTTTTGTAGACATCCCTTTTACCATCTTATATTTTTTTTATTTGCTCTAAAGCAGTATTCCAATCCATCTCTTTTAAGACTTCTTCTTTTTTAAACCAAGTAATTTGCTTCTTCGCATAATTTCTGTGCGAGCGAGAAAACTCCTCTAAAAAGGATTCCATGCTCATTTTACCGTTGATATAATCAAGTGCAAAATTATAGCCAAGAGAATTTAGAGCCGGTGCATCTTCTCCATACTTTGTAACAACTTCCTTGGTCTCTTCAAAAAGACCTGAATGCATCATCAAATTACAACGCTGATTAATTCTTTCATACAATTGGCTTCTATCTCTATGAATAAAAATACCTGTAACTTCCAGTTTTCCTTTGGCGAGAAAGCCGTCATTCTTATTTTCTTTTAATTCTGACCACTTGATTCCACCGGATTGAAAAACTTCCAGCGCACGCACAACCCTATAGTCATCTGCAAAGCTAACTTGCTCGCTGGTCTTCGGATCTACTTCCTGTAACAACTTCCACCTTTCTTCTCGAGAGATTGATTCTAGCTTACTTCTGACATCCGATTTTATTTCAGGAACAGGATACATTCCATAAAGGAAAGCTTTTAAATAAAAGCCTGTCCCACAGGTAATAATAGGAATTTTATTCCGCGCATATATATCTTCTATTTCTCGCTCAGCTAGCTTTGTAAAAGACGCAGCATTCAAACGCTCATCAGGCATAAGGAAATCTACTAGATGATGTTTAATTTGCTCTAGAATGAGTTTATCAGGCTTTGCTGTGCCTACTGACAATACTTTATACACTTGCCTGGAATCGAAAGAAACTATTTCAAAAAGAGATGGGTCTAGATGAAAACATAACTCAGTCTTGCCTCCCCCCGTTGGAGAGGCTAAAATTATCAACTTTTTGATATCAGGTATCTTCTTCGTCGAGAATTGGCTCAGGATCATCAATCTCAGAGTCTGGCTCGAGTAAAATATCCTCTTCCGCACCTAGCTCAGCCACAACGTCTTCATCGACTACATCAAATTCGCTGAGCTTGGGAGAGGATTTTGGAAACTTAATCTTAATGGCGGGACGCGTATTTTGATCGGCACCACATTTGGGACAGAGTTTTTCTTCCTTTCCTAGATCATAAAACTTAGTATTACAACTATAACAGGTATGCTTTTTCCCTAGCCCACCGGCTTCGGTAGCGGGGGTCGTTTTCTTTGGAGCTGTCTTGACTGGGCGAGCTGATGTTTCCACCTTTTTACTCGTTTCAGTTTTTTTGGAAGGCTCTGCCTTTTTGGTCTCCGGCTTCTTGACTACTTTTTTCTGCAACTTCTTGGTCATAAAAAAGAAATTAAAAAATCTAAGATGAAAATAAAGACAAGATAAATTTTATAAATTCAGGGTTTTTTGATTTTTTTTTTCAAAATGGGTAGACTATAAGCAAGTAGGTGTTTTTTTACCCCTAATATGCCAACCTATTATGAGACAATTCCTTCTCTCGGTCACAACATCAGCGTAAAAATCACTGACAACCAAAAGTCTGAATCCATTCTGCTTCTACACGGGTTCAATGATAACAAAGAGACGTTCGTTTTCCTGGAAGAATTTCTAAGCAAAAGATTTAATATTTACAGTTTTGACTTTAGGGGACATGGGGATTCGGACTGGAAAAAGGATTCCCTTTATAATTACAGCGAAAACCTAATCGATGTCCAAAATATAATAGACCACTACTTTCAAGAACCGATTTTCCTATTAGGTCACTCTATGGGCGCTGGAATGGCAGCCCGCTATACAGGACTCTTTCCTGAAAAAATTTCGCTCCTGGTATGCCTCGAAGGCTTTAGCGGGCTTCAGCCGCAAGAAGTCGAACGAAAGCGCCTACGCGAATGGCTAACTACAACGAGCCGCAGAAATGAACGCTCCAATAGCACGCCCACCGAGAGAAAAAAAAACATGACTCTCGAAGAAGCCAAAAATAAACTCTCCCTAATTTATGGAAAGCTTTCCCGTGATAAAATTGATGCATTGATTCTAGGATTAGTTAGAGAGACTGACGATGGAAATTATAAATGGAAAAATGATCCCAACCTAAAAACATCCTCCCCAATTCCCTTTCCACCTGAACTCTCCCGCAAACTCTGGAGTGAAATTACATCTCCCGTTCTAATCTTCTTTGGACAGCAAACCCATATTCGCCCCAAGAACTTAGAAGAAATTCTTTCTCATTTCAAAAATGTAGAGCTCCACGAAGTCGAACACGCCGGTCACAATATGCACCACGACAAACCGGAAGTCTTAATTGAAATCATGGATGTTTTTTTTGAAAAGAATATTAGCCTTTAAGGCTACTAGCTATTACACTCGCAATCTCACTTTTTAGCTGTATACCCTTATCCGCAGTTATCTGCTTGAGAATTAACTTAGGATGAAAAACTAAATTTAATCCAAAGCGAAATTCCCTGAGCATAGATTTAAAGCTGTAAATGGAAGGGAGATATTGAACGAGGACTTGTTCCAAACCTAAATCTTTTTTTAATTCTTCCACGCTTTCCAGAAAGGATTGATTGGAATCAACCATACTACTTGCGAGAAAACTTTTTCCAGTAAATACTCTTCCCTGTGCAAGAGTCTCTAATTCTTTTAAAGTTTTTTTACGAGAGAGAATTACCCTTTCGTAAAACTGCCCATTGACTCTTGCGATTTCTTGATTTAAAAATTCTTTCGACTCAGGGGATAATTTCCCGTATTCGGAAAAAATTTCTCGAAGTGGGTAGAATTCTAGTCTTTGTTTTGTTACTCCATACTTGTTATAAAGCTTTCTCAGGTTGGGTCGAATCATAACCGTTCCGATTGAGCCTGTAATACAAAGTGGATTAGAAATAATTCGATCACAAGCGGCTGCTATATAGTAACCGCCGGAGGCAGCAACATTTTGAAAATAAGCATAAACTTTTACTTTTTTCTTTAGCTTTAAAATTTCCTGGTAAATTAATTCAGAGGCAAATGCTGATCCACCGGAGGAATCAATTTCTAAGATGACACCTTTTACTGATTTGTCCTCACGAATACTTTTTAGTGCAGCTAATACCGGATAGGCGTGAATGGCATCAGATTTCATTTCCTCTTCTTCTTTTTTCCCCATTCCAATATTTCCTTTGAGTGGAAGGATAACAATTTTCTTTTTCTTAGGGGGAAAAAATCTAAATTGTTTTTTCTTATGAAAGAAATGAATATCAGAAATATCAGCTTCATCGTCTTCTATATTGCTTGCAGTCTTATCCGTCTCTTCGTAATGTTTATTGCAAAAATTTTCTGTGAAGTTTTCTTCTTCTAAGTAACCTGTTAAAAATCCAAGCTCTAATAAATATTGAGAAGTAAGTATAGGACGCTTCAAAACTTTACTTTCCAACTTTGCATTATCATAAAATGTATCTAGAAGCTGAGTCTTAATCGACCGGATAAGCATTGTTAGATTTTCTTTCGCTGGAATAGAAAACGAATTTCTATTAAAACTTTCTGCAAAGGACTTATAAGGACCTGAAGCAAAACTCTCTACGCTTACGCCTAAATTTTTAAGCAATCCCCCAAAGAAAAAACTTTCTACTGCTGGAAGTAGTACCATAAACTCGCCAGATGGGGCACTGTATTTCTTTTGCATATGAGATAGTAAATACAACGACTTAATATCTCCGCTTGCCGCAAATCCAGATATCTCAATTCCATTTGATTTGATTCGTTCCATCTGAGACGCAAGATTAGAAAGCTCAGCCATGCCAAATTCTAATTCAGAGTTTATGTAAAAAGAGACTCTTTTAATTCGCTTACTCTTAGCAATCAAATCAAGGTCATTTAAAAAATCTAAAAATAATACCTCTGCATCTTTTCCCATTACCCACTCTACTATCGAAGTCTTACGGTAGGAGGCAAACTTGCTCGGAATTTCAACTAGAATGTGATTCCCGCTGTGAAAAAAACCAAACGCCAAAAAATAAAAAAAACGAATAATTCGGATGGGTAAAAATAAAGCTAATAGTAGATAATACAATGGGCAAATTCCTTTTAATGATACAATTTTAAACCTTAGCGTTTTTGAAACAGTTATTTATTCGGTGAATGCCTCAGTAAAAGTTTTACCTTCATTTTAGAAGGAATTAATTCTAGAATTTAAAAAATTTATTGAATGATTTTGGCTTAAAAGGAAAACTTACTGTAACAGGTTAAGGTAAACGAATGAAGAATAAACTGACTGCAAATACAATTTTAGAGGGAATAGGTGAAGGCAAAACAATCGCTATGAATTGTTACACCCTCACTGATAATTTCGTAAAAAACCTCGAGATTATTCTTCGAAATATTTTAAACCACTACGGAAAAATCGAGCTTTTGCCTGCAATTTTTGGAACAACGCAGGAGCTTGTCAACTGGACTTGTCTATCTAATATGCGATATATCTACTATAAGCAAAATGATTTAGACTTAAATGACGAAAAAGTTTTCAAGGACAATGAGCCTAGGTTTTTGACAAGTATTAATAAATTAAATTCTGCCAACTATAGAGACTACCTAAAGACTAACAACATGTATGTGCATGTTGTCTTCGAGCATGAAGCAACTGGACTCAATATAAAAGTTCACAATGTTTCAAAAAACACACTAGACCAGGAAAAATACCTCCGCTCTTATCTTAAACAAGCCATGAATTATGCGAATGTATTAGATTATTTTAAAGATCATCCAGAAGATCCACAGGGTAAGAACATGGGACTTGCCTTTTCGATTATTATTCTAAAAGAATCAGGACTTAGACCAGACTTGATGAGAATCAGTAAAGCGGGTAGTGGTGCTTATTCGCGCATTGAAATTCCATTTGTAAATGAATACCAAAGCATTCGCGATAAAATTTTGAAAGACGAATCCATTGTTCCATTCGAGCGCAAAAGTCTGGTTCCGCCCGAATTTCAAGCAGAACTAGAGAAGAGAATCAGGTCTATGGAAATGGATTCTTTCGAGTTTATTGCAAATTAGTCGCCTGTTTTAAGAACCGCGAGAAATGCTTCCTGTGGAATTTCAACATTTCCGAATTGTTTCATTCTCTTCTTTCCTTCTTTTTGCTTCTCTAACAACTTGCGTTTACGCGAAATATCCCCGCCATAACACTTAGCAGTTACATTTTTTCGAACAGCAGAAATATTTTCACGGGCAACAATGCGTGCTCCAATACTTGCCTGCAGTGCAATTAAGAATTGCTGGCGAGGAATTAATTCTCTTAGTTTCGAAATAACAGCTCGCCCTCTTGCCTCTGCGCGAGTTTTATGAACGATAGTCGAAAGGGCATCGACTGGCTCAGCGTTTACTAGAATATCTAGCTTTACAAGATTTGATTCTCTGTATTCTGCAGGCTCGTAGTCTAATGACGCATAGCCTTTCGTATACGATTTTAATTTATCATAGAATTCAAAAATCAATTCTGCGAGAGGAATTTCATACATCATCTGTACTTTATCTTCGTCAAGATAAACTGTATCGATATGCACGCCTCTTTTTTCAATTACAAGGGACATGATATTACCCACGTATTCATTGGGTGTAAATATGGTTGCTTTAACGAATGGCTCTTCCATCATCTCGATCGACTGAGGCTCAGGAAACTTAGAAGGATTGTCTATTTCAAAAACGTCTCCTTTTGTATTTGTAATTCTATATTTAACCGAGGGGGCAGTCGTTATTAGCTCCAGGTTAAATTCTCTCTCAAGTCTTTCCTGGACAATCTCCATATGAAGCAAACCAAGATAACCCACTCGAAACCCAAATCCAAGTGCGAGTGAATTTTCTCTTTCATAAACTAATGCGGCATCATTTAGCTTTAGCTTCTCAATAGCTTCTACAAGCTCATCAAACTGTTCTCCATAAATAGGAAAGAGTCCCGAAAATACCATTGGCTTCGCTTCTTTATAGCCAATGACTACCTCAGTCGCCCTTCTATCAAAGTGAGTAACCGTATCACCCGATCTAGCATCTGCCACTCTCTTGATTCCAGCAACAATGTATCCAACGTCCCCTGCTCCCAAAAAATCCTGTGAGAGAAGGTTAATACGATTTATCCCCACATCAGTGACAATAAAATCAGTTCCACCACTCATTAGAAAAATGCGGTCTCCCTTTTTAACAGTTCCATCTACAATTCTAACTTTGATAACAACGCCCATATAGGTATCAAAATAAGAGTCATAAATCAAAGCCTTGAGCGGTTTCTGATCATCACCCACAGGAGGAGGAATTAATTTACAAATAGCCTCTAAAACCTCTGGAACATTTTGACCTGTCTTAGCAGAAATAGAAATCGCCTCAGTAGAATCAAGACCGAGGCTATCTTCAATTAGCTTCATACACTTGGGAATATCTGCACTCGGTAAATCTATTTTATTGATAACAGGAATAATTTTTAGTTCAGCCTCCATCGCGAGGTAGAGGTTAGCGAGAGTTTGCGCTTCGACACCTTGACTTGCATCTACTATAAGCAATACACCTTCGCAGGCTTTAAGAGAACGAGAAACTTCGTAGTTAAAATCCACATGCCCGGGCGTATCGATTAGATTTAGATAATAAGTATTGCCATCCCTAGAATGAAATTCGAGAGAGGCATTGTTTGCCTTAATCGTGATTCCACGCTCTCGTTCAATATCCATGGTATCCAAGATTTGATTTTTTTTGGTTCTCTCATCTGTGACAAGAGTAAGTTCGAGAAGTCTATCTGCGAGAGTAGACTTCCCATGATCAATATGTGCAATAATGGAAAAATTTCGTGTAAATTTCTGTTTGTCTGACATGCTGTATTTTAAAATTACAGACACGCCCTATTTAGCAAGTCATTTTGTCCTAAGCGTTGTCAGCAAGACGAATATCTTCGTCTGTAACTACACTCCGCGTATAGCGAATAAAATCAACATCCTTAATGGTAATTACGCCCTGTGGCATTGTAGAATCAAGCATCCGCACAATCTCTTCCACGCGTGCCTCTGACTCGATTACGTTCATCACTATGGTAGAATCCTTACTACTCCAGAGACTTGCTATAGATTCATCGGGATACTTTACTTTCAAATCAGTTCCATAACCAGATGTCGATTTTAAAACTGTGCAACCAGTAATACCCATTGCAATAAATTTATCAATCAGTGTTTTATAAAGTGGAACACTCCCTTGCGTTTCTTTGCTATTAATATAAATAGTAAGTTCTTTTTTTTTGTCTCTGATTTTCATTTTATCCTCTTTTGTTAAATTACTCTGCCGCCACGCGGTTCCTGAGCTTTTCGAAGTGGCACAGTGAACTATTATTTCTTTTTGAATTCAATGTAAAGATTAATCTTACCAGTGTTTGTAAAAATTTTTAACCTTACTACTTCACATTAAGTGCAGCCAATTTCTTCTTAATCAAAAGGGCGCGAATATTTTCCGGGTCTTGCTTTAGAGCACGGCGAATCATTTCGAGTGACTTTTTATAATCTTTGAGATAGAAATAAATTTCAGCAAGGTTACTTAGATTTTTTAGCATATCGGGGAAACGAAGCTTTAGCCGCTCGCCCGTCTCTAGGGCTTTCTCGAATTGAGCAGCACGTTTATAAGCAAATGATGCAATGTATATGTATTCGAATTCACTCGGATGAGTCTCTGAAAAAGTTTCTGCAATTTTTGCTGCCCGTCTAAAATTTCCTGCATGTAAATACATATTGATCAATGTCTTATTAAGTTGAATATGATTACGACTTTTGCGGTAACCATTTTCTAAAATTTCAATTGCTTTAGGATGTCCCTTCCTATTCTGAAATTCCTTTGCCTCAAGTAGCATTCCATCCACTTCTTCCATATCTAAGTCAATTACAAAATCCATCACATGAGAATCATATTCTACTCTTAGTAGCGACAAATCATCAGTTAACTCACCACTTTGCGAAATGCTTGTGTAGATTTTTTTTAGATCTCCCTTCCCCTCTTCTACTTTTGCTAAAATCCAAGTTTCTTCATCATTGATAATTCTTACTCCATCTGAATTATTTCCTAGAAACACGTCATCCTTTCCGTCTGAGCCAGAGAGGATAATATCGCCTGGCTGCATCTGGAACGTTTGAACAAATACAGAACTTTGCATATCAATTGTTCCAAGCTTACGAAGTAAACTACTCTTCTCGATAAATTCTGCTTTGCCATCACGATAAAGAATTGTATAAGGATGTTCGGCGTTCACATAGTACATAAATCCTGTATCATCTTCCACAAGACCCATAAGAATCGAAACGAGCATCGAGCCTTTAAAACTTTCGAATACTTTATGTAATTCAACGAATGTATTCTTCAACCACTTCTCTGGATACTCTTCTTGCATTTCATGACTGTATTTTGTTCTTTGAATGATTGATTGAAAAACTGCACCAATCACAAGGGCGCCACCTGCGCCCTGCATAGACTTTCCCATTGCATCTGCGTTTAAAAAAACACTCATCGGGCGGTTACGCAGTGTTATGTTGTAAGAAACACAGATGTCTCCCCCAATTTCTTCTTTATAAGATCTAAATTGAAATTTCTTTTTCTGCGAGATCATAAAATCTACATGTACTCTTTCGCTCTTATTATTATTTTTCCCAAGAGGTTTAATCAAAAGAGACGTTAAAAAATAATCTCCGTCCTGGTGTGTTTTTAATTCTTGTATCTCTCCGAGTGTCGTCATAAGCTCGGATGTTCTATCTTTTACTTTGCTCTCTAGCTCGTGCGCATGACGCTGCAATCTATACTTTGCACCACGAATAGAGCGAACCATCCGGTTAAAAGATTGACCGAGAAAACCAAGTTCATCCGAAACAGAAACCGGAATTCTAACATGGTAGTCTCCCTTGTTAACTTTAGCCACACCCGTCATAAGAGAGTCAAGTGGTTTAATCAAAGCACCATAAAGAAAAATTCTAAAGCCAAATAACACAATGCAAACTACAGTAAGGATAACAATTGTATACCGTAATGAAGTCGTATGAATGTATTTTCGAAAAGAAAGATACCGGAATCCTACTTCATACATTCTTTTATATTTCAAATCAGAGTAAAAGTAGGAAACGAAATGTTCTCCCGTCTTTAAATCAGTTCGATAAAAACGAGTTCCAGACGGGCGCATAATAGAGATAAACCAAAGGATTTCATTTTTTAATTCTTTTCCTTCGGATTTACTTCTTTGCAAATAAGAAATCATACTTGCCCGAAAAGGCTGAAATGGAATTTCTTTTTTAGAATCTAAATAGAGCAATAAATCCTTACGAAAATTTACTTCACTTATATTGGAAACTTCCTTTCTTTTTCTTGAGAGAATTTTTTCTAAATTAGCAAGATAAGTGGCAATTCTAAAATCAACACCTTGCTCCCTCGTTGCCTTCAACGCAATGGTGATAGATGCCTTATAGGCTTCGAGGTAAATAGGCATACTCTCTAAAACAGAAGATACTTTTTCCTCCGATTCTTTGGATTTCTCAGAAGTTTCTAATTTTAAGAGCGAGTCATAATAAAAAGAATTAATCATTTCGATTTTCATCTCAGTCAAATCAAAATTAGTCTCAGATGAGTTTGCATGAGATAAAAAATAATCTTTCTCAACGCTATAGTATTTTACATAACGCAAATCTTCCGGATTTGAAATCTGATGCAATATTAAACTAACATCCTTTGTTTTTAACTCGTCAAAAGTATTTTCCCTATCTCGAATGGAAAAATAACCGACTGCTTGCAATACCATAAAAAAAGTAACAAGGCTAATACCTATTATCTTCGTCATAAAAGAGGATTTATCTTTCTTGTTGTTGATATATATTACGATAAGAGAAAAAGTTCCGAGCATTACAAGAAGTGCAAAGTATCCAAAGAAAGTTCCCCTTTCAATGAGTCCCCTTCTACTTAAAATATTAGCAACCGCCGGAACAATAGTGATGACCATTGCAGATAATAAGAGTGCTGATAAAACCCAGACATCTTTGCCATGTGCATGATAGATTTTCCAGAGGGCAGTTATAATTATGCAGATAACTGAAATAAATAACACAATCCCTAAAAATTCCTGAACAGAATCCGCGTCAAAATCCCAGTAATGTCCTGAAAAATTATATATCTTGGGTGATTGGCAGGTGACAAATACATAGTATCCCCACACTACTATAGTAATCATCCAACCAGAATAAAGAATAAAGTCTGCAAACTTCGTCTTCTTATTTTCCGGGAAGTACAAAAAGAATTGAACCAAATGAACCGATGCAGGTAAAGAGATAACAGCACTTATCCACCTAGTATAAACTGAGACTGGATCATATAGGGCAAAGTTTATGAAATAATCTAATGGAACAAGCCCAAACAGCAAATAAACAATTCCCAAATGAAAAGTAGCCCTGGATTTATTTTCAATTCGAAGCAAAAACGCAGCCGTAAGTAAAAAGAATAGCGCAGGGATAAGCGATCCGACCGTGGAAAAGCTAAAGTAAATTTTGTTTGTGAAGTCTAGTAAAATACCCATAAATCAGGGGCTCAAAGTAAACGGATTAGGTAAGAATGCAAGCAATTAATTCCTAAATAGGAAAAAAGACAAACTACAACTCTGCGGATTGAATTCTAAACCGTAAGTAATAATAAAGGAACAAAGTGTAACCAGTAAATCCATGGTCAAAATGAACCAATTTGATTCTAATCAAAATTTGCAACAAAATTGAAGCAATTTAACCTATTTCTTACTGAAAAGAGTTAATAAAATCAAGCATTTTTACTAATAACTAAATTGTAATTAAAACGTAATATTATCGAAATCAAACAGACACACATACGTAATAGATTCGAAATCAAGAAAGCTAATTAGTAGTTAGCCATTCAAATTACGATTCAATAAAGATTTGATTACAAACAGATGAACTTTTACTACTTAATAGCTAAATACATAGAACAAGGTATAAAAATGAAACAGATTCAATTAACCACCTGCATAATTTTTCTTTGTGCCACTTCGCTTTTCGCACAGACAGAAAATCCAGGGACAGAGGATAAGAAAACAAATCCGACAGAGCATGAAAACCAAACAAAAGAGCATTCCCCTAAAGGCTACAAGGAATTATACGAAGATTCAGAAACAGGGCAAATCTTTACTAAACCAGGACCTGGTCGAACAAGAATTGAATATTCAAACGCAAGCCCGAAAGAAATTACAACTCTCCCAGATGGATTCTCTCATAGACCAGACGATACAAAAAAAGAAAAAATGACTGTCTATGGAAGAATGCAATTTAGAGGAGTAAGTGGAAGTGCCGAGTCTCCTTATTCAAATGGGCATAGCGATTTTAATGCGCTTGATTGGAACTTTAGACGATTACGTTTTGGTACAATGTATGAAAACGATTGGTGGGGTATGAATATTCAATTTCGTATGGAGAATATGGTAAACCGACCAAATACAGTTACTACTACAACTAACGTTGTAACTGGAGTTTCAAACAATAATGGAGTAATTACTACAACGACAACTCCGGTAGTAAATACAGTTAGAATGACGGATAACAGAGGTTATGTGCATGAGGCATTAATTTACGCAAAGCATCCGTATGCAGGTCTTCGTCTTACTTTTGGTCAAATGAATACTCAGTTTACTAGAGAGTATCTGCAATCGTCGGCTAATTTCATTACTCTGGAACGAAGCATCATCACTAATGCAATTCCTCAATTTGATTTAGGTGTGATGGTTTCAGCGCTGCCATTAAAAGAAGTAAGCCATAAGCTAGAAAGATACTTACAAGTTTCCCTAATGGTAGGCAATGGGAAAGGTGCCGGTGGAGATTATGGAACAGGTAGAAGACAGGATCTAACAACTGGTAGCCGCTGGGGAACTCCTCTCTTATCGCCGACCTATTACGCTCGTGCACAATATAATGTCTTTGGTGGATTAAAGCGAGAAGCCGATGGCAAAGAAGTAAATTGGCAAGAAGGAGAAGAAGTATTTCAAAAAGAAATGAAATGGTCTATCGGTTCTGGTTATATGCAAACAGCAAACTTTCAACCGAATACCTTAGCCGTTCCTGAATATATGCCTGGAAATACTAACGCATTTAATTTACTCAATGGGCAACAATCCAATCCTGATAGAGGAACAACTACTACATCCACAGTTAACAATATTACGATGACACTTCCAAACTATAATGTGCAAAATAATGCTACCACACCCGGACGTCCTAGCTTTGGATTAGTAGGTCATACTTACGATTCTACTTTTACCTATCAAGGCGCTTACCTAAGTGGAGCATACACTAAATATACCGGTGCTGCTTCAAATAACTTACGTGCGTGGCATACAACGATTGGCTACAACATCAAGTTCTGGGATAAATACTACATTATGCCTGTATTAAAATACGAAGAAATTGCAGGAGATTTTCATCGTGATGGAAATAGCCACAACCAAAATGATATATTGCGAGTCTACTGGGCAGGCATAAATCTTTTTGGGGATAAGCATCATTTTAAAGCACAGCTATACTACCAGATACTTGGGAATAAATTCGACGTAAATCCAAATACGGGAAACTATACCGCTATTGATGATAGGAGAATTTACTTTCAACTACAGGGTAATTTTTGGACTGGAACAGTTTCACCAGAAGCTTATAGCTACAGACCAAACTAAAAGGGAGAAACAGAATGAAAACATTATATAAAAATATAATTCTTACTATCGTCACAGCAACCATTATGATCGGATGCATTCAAACAAAAAAACAAGATAGAAGTGGTTTATCAGCATTAGTCTTAAAGAACTGGTCAAATGGAACAGCAACGGACAAGTATACAAACGGATCACTTGTGATTTTAACTCGCGCAGATCTTTCCAATCTTTCCTTTACAGGTCAATGCTTTGATACATTCACTTTAAAAGGTGTAACAGTAAGCCCGTCTAATTACTATAATACCGTGGCGGGTGGTGCTGGTGGAGCACTCAATTCAGATTTAAAAAAGTATGCGCTCTCTACTTCTAATTGCACAACTCTTAGCTTTACCGGGACAACAAATACTAATCTAGGAAGCTCTACACAAAGACCTGATCCAAGCGATGGCTTTACATTTAAAATGTACACCTGTGACCCGAACAATAACCCATGCTCTAGAACTGCAATCACTGCCTCAGGATTTTAAAAAATAAACAATAGACCAAAAACAGAAACTTTGCGCATTTGTATATAAATGCGCATTTTATTTTTTGATACAAGCTGTGATTTCATTCTAGTTGGTCTTTATACTTTAACTGATTTCGAAATAACCGAGAATTATTTTTATTCAGGTAATCATCCGCGTGAAGCTTCCTATAGATTAATTAGCGATATTGAAACGGGGCTAAAAGCTATTAACCTGGATAAACCAGATGCGATTATCTGCTGTAACGGTCCGGGATCATTTACTGGAATTAGAATTTCTGTAACAACTGCAAGAAATCTTTCTCAAATCTGGAAAATTCCAACCTACGGACTTGATACAATTGAAATGTATTCTACTTACTATGCAGAGCATTATCATTCCCCGATAATCACATGCATTGATGGGAAACAAAAAAAAGTTTTTATAGGTTACTCGGATGGACAAAACTACAAAGGGACTTACGACGTTTTGCCTTCCGAAATCCCAACCTTATTTCAAGAAGAACTCGAACTAAAAAATGCTCTTATCATTTCTGATACGGAAATATTACCGCATACTCATCATTTGCTCTCAAATCTTCCAAATCCACTTCCATTGCTTAAAAGAAAACTACCTATTATCCGCAATGCCAACTTAATTGAAAATTCCTATTCTGCTCTACTTCCAAATTATATGAGAGAAACTTATGCCCACAAATAATGTGCGTTCGGTGTTAATCAAGAAACTTGTTTATGAGAGTTTAATTTATCAAAGACTTTAGCTTCGATAAAAATATTTAGTAAATCCCCATCGACATGATGATCTTTTACTTCCATCTTTAAAATGTCTAATGCGCGTTCGAGTGGAACTGCTTTTTTATAAGGTCTATCCTTATCTGTCAATGCATCAAATATATCAGCGATAGTCATCATCTTGGATTGAACTGGAATATCGTGTGCATGTAATCCTCTCGGGTAACCGTTTCCATTTAATTTTTCATGATGGGCATGTGCAATGCTAGGCACCATCTTAAGTCCAGATGTCCAGGGTATCTTACTTAAAAATTGAAATGTATGCTCTACATGCGATTCAATTTCTTTTCGCTCTTCAAAATCTAGTGAGCCTTTTTTGATTGAAAGAAAATTTAGCTCAGCCGAAGTAAGAACCGGTAGCTCAGATCCATCTAAAAAAGAAAAATTCATTTTCGAAATATCTTCTAATGCCAATGAATTACCTTGCTCTAAAATGGTTGGCTCATTCGAGGTAATGATAACTTGTAGCATTTCCTCTAACTTTTTTTTCTCAATTGCATATTCCATTTCGAGAGCTTTTTCAAATTCAGAAAATCCGGCTATAGTATTTTTCTTTACATACTCAAGTTTACGCGCTGTAAACCGCTCCTGTAAATCTTTCTTCATATAATGAAAACGCCATTTGATTAAGTCAAGTTCATACGGTTCGAGTTTTTTCGATTTGACTAAAACTTTTTCTCGCACCCCTACTTTACCAAAATCATGCAAAAGAGAAGCATAGCGAATTTCTTTCATTTGTTCATGCGTAAATTTTATATTAGAAAATTTACCTACACTTATTTTGTCTACAGTCTCTGCAAGACCTACAGTAAGAAGTGCAACACGAAACGAATGACCACTAGTAGTCGGATCCCGTGCTTCAATCGCACTAACAGAGGCTGTAACAAATCCTTCAAATAAAGATTCTATATCTTGAATTAAATTATTATTTTGAATAGCAACGGCAGCCTGTCCCGCGACACTCATTACAAGCTCTTCCGAGTATTTGTCAAACGGCATAACGTCATTACCCCGCATTTGTTCAACAGTTAGCTTATTATTAAAGTTTTTCTTGCGGTTAATGAGCTGTATGACTCCAATTACTTCCCCGAGATAATTCTTCATTGGGACAACAAGCATACTTTTAGAATGATAATTCTTTACTCGGTCAAAATCTCGATTGAAATTGTATTCTACATCTTGAGGAAGATTATATACATCAGGAAGATTAAGTACTCTACCGGTAAATGCGACGTATCCGGCGATACTCTGCTTATTAATTGGTAAAATAAATTTACTT
>JANMOF010000521.1:0-3496 GCA_031368925.1 Leptospiraceae bacterium | reverse complement strand
GGAGAATTCAAGAAGGATAATGTAACAGAAAAAGTCGATTACAAACTTGACTTCAAGAAGTCTGACACGACCGATATGTATTTTTTCAACCGCTATCAGGCTACATTGAAAAGTGATGACCCAACTAAGGATAAGGCGCAGACTTTTTATGTCACGAAGAACACTGGCATTACTGCCAAGGAAGCCTTTAATCTTTTGAGCGGACGCTCTGTAAATAAGGACCTAACTAATAAGGAAGGTCAGCCTTTCAATGCATGGTTAAAGTTAGACTTCACTGAAAAGGACAAGAATGATAATTTTAAAGTAAAGCAATTCAGTTCAGGTTATGGATATGAGTTAGGCAAGGTACTCGATAAGTTCCCAATCAAAGAATTAGGGGATGCCGAACAAAAGGAAAAGATGATGAAGTCTTTAGAGAAGGGAAACATGACCTCTGTAACTTTCAACAAAGATGGCAAAGACGAGAAAATGTTTATAGAGGCAAACCCTCAGTTCAAAACCTTGAACGTGTATGATGCTTCTATGAAGAAGATCTACCAGGAGAACGAAAAGAGAGAAACCAAACAGGAAACTTCTAAAGCTCCTGAGAAAAAGGAAACTGTTAAAAAAGGAGTGAATGAAGAGGAAGACGATTCCACCACTCAAAAAAAAAGACCTAAAAGAAGGGGAGTAGGGGTTTAAGCTTGAATCGTGCTTTAAATTTGAGACCTGTCTGAATAAGACAGGTTTTTTTTATGCTCGCAGCTAATTGGATTAGGACTTTAGATCGTCTATACGTTTTGCGCATCGCGCAAAACATATAAAGGCTCATTAAGATAGAGTTAAGTTTATAGTTTTTAAGTATTCTGTCCAAGAAAATATTTCATTGAGATAAAATTTAGTTTTAAAAAAACACATTGTGGGGAACACAAGAAGCTTAACGGCCTCTGTATCTATGTTACACTATTTTCCGAACTTGATCACCGGATCGTTCTTCAAAATAATCCCTTTTAATATTCTTGCTCTACATTCAGCTCACCTTTCTATACCATGGTAGTCTTGTCAATGGTACGGCAATAGTTTTCTTAACCGGCCCTTCCACTATGCTCCCATCGTCACCCTGCCACTTTCCTTCGGGAAAATAAACTTCTTTTTCTCGTACTCCTTTTTCAACAACAGGTGCAACAAGAATATCATCACCTAACATAAACTGATCCTTAATTAATTCATATCCTTTACCCGGGAAAACATACTCCATATGACGGATGATGGGTTCACCGGATTGGGCAGACTCTTTAGCTAATAAGAGAATTTCATTGCCCAACTTAGCGTGTAGCAAAGCCATGCCTTTACAAATTGATAGATTCTCACCGCTTAGTATTCTCCAGGGGGCTACAGAAAATTGCATCATCGGCATTAGGGCACTCACTTGAGCGGAACGAACTACCAATTCCTCATCCATCACTGCTGAATCACTGAATGAAATATAATCGCCTCCTCCAATCATATCGGGGCATCCAAAGGGATGACCAATAAGACCCAATGCCACCATGTGAGGGATTAAGGTTTGCACATCTTTCCAGCTATGTGCTTTATCTCGCAGGCGTTGTGCAATAGGTTGGCCTCCTAACTTCCAGGAAGCGCGGAGTTCATTTAAAGGAAAGTCAAGGCCTAATCTGGCATGTCGTTCACACTGCTCATTTGGGCTAATGTCGTTTAATGAATACGTTCCAATAAATTGTTCGGGATCACCGGCATCAAACTTGAATCCATCAACTCCGTATTTCTCCACTAAGTTTTTTAACTGACCTCTATACCAATTTACAGCATCGGGATTCGATATATCAAGCAGGGCGCTGTAACCATTCCACCAACTCACAATCGCTGGTTTCGTTTTTTCCTTATCGGCAAACATAAACACCTTCTCATTTTTCAGTTGGCGAAAAACGCGCGTGTCCGCACTTACAAAAGGCACGACCCACAACATTACTTTGAATCCCATTGTATGTAGTTTCTCAATCATTCCCTTAGGATCCTGAAATCTCTTCCCTGAAAACTCCCATGTACCGTACGCTTCCTGCCAGTTATCATCAATCATTAAAACACCAGCCGGAAAACCATTATCAATAATCGATTGAGCATACTTCAGAATATCTTTTTCATTCTGGTTGTATTGTAATTCTATCCAAGTATTGTATTGCGGATTGGTGAAGAATAAGGAATCAGGAATTTTACCTGAGGGAGGAAAAAATTGTTGGCTCGCATGCTTGAAAGCATCGCGCAACGATTCACCATCCTTACCGGCATCGATTGTTCCTTTCGAAACCTCAACCGTAATCTTGTTATCGCTTAAATCAATCTTGAGGGGTTCTTCGCTCCAGATGTAACGGCCCTTGTTGGACAGGAATAAGGGCTGGGCTTGGTTTGTACCGCAGTCGGAATTCTGATTATACTTATACGTATTGTCAAAAGGCATTTTACCGCCATCCAACACTACTCCGCCCCACCATTTTTCATTTTCAAGGAGTTCAATTTCCTTTTTAGTTTCAGAAGATTGGGGCTCGTTGCAACTGGATAGCAAGCCGAAAAATGCAAGAAGAATTACGGGGAGATAAATTTTGAAATTGTTCATAGTGAGTTTTGTTAAAGTATACTTTGATAAATCGGTGGCTTTATTTAAAAATCGGTAATGTTAGAAACAACATAAACCATTTGTTATAGTCCGCCAACCGTAATAACTACAGGCGCTGAAGTTGTATGCTCGTGGTTAATGTCGAAGGCTCTTGCAAATATGGTATAGGTACCTTTTGCCAGACCAGATACCGGCAGTGAAAACGGAGGTGAATCAACAACACCAACTCTCATGGTGTTAATGTAGAACTCTACAGTTTTTACATCCTTCAATACACTGGTTTTAATTGTAATCGTACCTTCTGTTTTAGATTTATTTGCAGGGCTTGTAATAGAAATTGTAGAAGCGGAGACTGAGTGCCACTTTTCTGAAGGCGTAACAAGGTTACCTTCCCAATTCGTTCCGTACTTTACTAAATCGTAGTTTATGCTTTGCTGATTGTTGATCTTGGTTTTCACTTCACTTATTATGGATGCAAAATTGGGAGTAAGCGCCTGACTACCATCCCCAAACCAGTCCCATTTCTCTGACCAAATCCAAACATATTGATCTGAGGTCATCAAGGCATTATACAGTTGGTGTTCCCACCAGATATCTTGCTCTTGAGCAGTACAGATATACGGCCAACGGAATAGTCCATAGTATAAGCTCGGATAAAGGCCATGACCAATCTGAACGCGTGTTTTGTATTTTGTTTGTAAATCACTGGCTCCGTATCTGCTGAATTTATTTAATCTGAATTCATTATAAATGTCCGTAAACATGGATGTCTCCTGATAATAATACGCCATTTCATTACCTTCAACGTGTACATCTTTATCTCTTGCGGCCTCTAGCATACCGTCTTTGAATGCAAGCCATAGTAACTGTCTACCCGAGCTTTCA
>JANMOF010000517.1:0-12556 GCA_031368925.1 Leptospiraceae bacterium | reverse complement strand
CTCAGATTTCACGCAAGAAAGCAGAGAAAAAAAGATTCGACATCATCTTACGAGAAGAGAGAGAGCGGATTCGAGAAATTGCTTATATCACGGCGCTCGGAGATTTAAAAAATCATTTGTTTAGAATGAACCAGACTACTCGAATTAGCGAGAGCCTAAACGAATTTGTCGTAGAAATTTTTAATGTGGAGCATTCTACCATTTACCTCTGGTCTGATGAGGACGGTGCTTTTTTGCCGCATCCGATTGGAGAGAATAAGAATCGTTTCCTGGTATATGATCCTTTCATGTTGTGGCTTACGGATAACGACCAGGTTTTAACACGAGAACATTTTAATAAAGCTCCTCTTTCTAGTAATTTGCATTCAACTGCTCTCATAATTCTATCGTATTCTATCCAACAAATTAAAAGCTTAAAGCAAAATCAGATTGCGTCCTATCCATAAAGAGGTTTTTTGAACTAAACGGGGTAAAATTTTGCCTCAATTTAAAAGCCCAACTATTGTGAAGATATACCTCTGGTATCCAAGAAAAACTTGGCTTTAAAAAATGTCAATAGGATTCAAAATTCTAAAACGATTATGAAGGATGCGCTTTGGGTCTGAAATATCCATTCAGAGATATATGCGTATCTTTCAATCCTTCAATCGTTTTTCCTTCTCTTTTCTTATAGAAGACGATACACTTACTGGCGCTCAGAAAGCGCACCACCTAGGGGGTTCCTTGCGAAACCGCACGCCGAATAAGCGCCAGTAACCCCCAACTTGCACCCCTTTCTAGTCGCTTCTAACTATATCGTCATCTTATTGGAAGTGTATAGAACGATAATACACAAGACCAATAAATAACATGAATTCGCTGTAAGGATTTTTCTTCGCGTCATTCTAAACTCAATAATTCTTTTAGGAAAAAAAAATAATGAAGGCAGGAATCCAGATTTACAAAAATATTTTTCTATTGAAGAAACATACAAAGACAGTCTGGATTCCTGCCTACGCAGGAATGACTCTTGCATTCGTGGTTCACAAATCCATGCACAAAGCGGTGTTCGAAATGACTTTATACTCTTTATCTGTGTTCAAACTCAATAGCGTTAGCGTTGCTTCATAAAGGTCAGGAGGTGATAATCCTTCAAACCAAACTCTGACTAATAACCCGAATCACATCCTCAAAATTTCCTTCGAGTAACCTACCACCGGATTCTAGGATTGCAAATTCTAGCATCAAGTTAATAGAATTTCCAAAGTCTTCGTTTAGTAGATAACCTTTGTTATCTACACGGTAGCCGGAAGGATGAGAGCTTGTAGGAATTTTTAATTGGACAAGTTCCGGCAAACTCTTCTTTGCCTCTATGTAGCCAAAGATGGTTTTACCAAGTGCTTTTGCAAAGCCAATTTCAAAAGAGCTTCCGTCATCCACGAGTGCTCCACGAAACGAATTGCAATTAACTACTACTATATCACAGGCGCGAATGAGTTTACAATTTTCTAAGTAAATTTTCCGGGCTCTATCAAGTCCGGTTTCTGTTGTTACTTCTCCATCAAATGGCGATAACCCTTCGAATCCATATTTTCTACAAATAGCTTTATGGTTTTCAAGTATACGAACGGAATCTGCTAAAAATACTTCCGGTCCCGCAAGATATATTTTTTTCATAATCACTCACTTTAAAATAAAATATTGAATTTATACTGCCTCACTTCCATCCCAGTCATCAGGAAGACCATGCGTTTGATAGTAAAGAGACCTCTGCAAATAAAAACGGGCAGCTACATCAGAGAGGTTAATATCGAGTATACTTTCGAAAAGATAGGCAGCTTTTTCAAATTCCTTTGCTTCATAATAACTGAGCGCCTTTTCAAAATCAGACTTTGTTTCTAAGTATACATCTAACCAGAAATCAGATTGACCATCTAAAATGTCAATGACAACAACTGGTTCTTGTTTGCCCTTAACCCTGGCTCTTCCTAATCTACGGAATTTGAATTTTTCAGGACCTCTCGCCTTTAAAAAAGTTGCTTCGCTAGTAAGAATAAGTGCCCCGTATACTTTCGTTAAGCCTTCAAGACGCGCTGCTAAATTCACCGCATCAGAAATTACAGTGCCATCCATTCGATCTTCGCCGCCAATCGTTCCGAGCATAAGTAATCCCATATGCAGACCAATCCCCACTTTAATAATCTCAAAATTTTTTGCTATCCTGTCCTGGTTGTAGGAAAGAATCGCTTTTTGCATTTGGATGGCGGCATTGATTGCCTCTTCGGGGCTACGGGCAAACAAAGCCATGATGGCATCTCCAATGTATTTATCAATGAATCCGCCATTTATTTCAATGATTGGATTCATTCTTTTCAAGTAAGAATTGATAAAATTAAAATTTTCTGCCGGGGTTAATTTTTCGGAAAGAGTAGTAAAAGACCGAATATCAGAAAATAAAATAGTCATTTCCTTCTGCACCTGGTCACCGAGTTTAATATCGAGTATGCTACGTTTGCCTAAAAAATTTAGAAATTCTTTAGGGACAAATCGTGTGTATGCCTTGTTAGTTAATAGTAATTCACCGGAAAGTTTCTCTACATTCAAAAAAGACTTTGCAAACAAAAGAGAAAGAATAAATGACTGCGAAAAAATAAATATAAAAAGCCCAAAAGGATAAAGATTTCCTGTCTGAATAAGTTCATTATTATAAAGAATATCATTTACCCCACAGACGAAATAAATACTTATTCCCATCAATGCAGAGAACGCACCATCTTTTCCCAATCTGTTTGCTTTAATTAAGTAATAAAAAAATAATATAGCTCCAACCATCATACATACTTGCAGAGGAATTGCAGTATAACTATAAATATCCCCCGTAGTAAAAATTGGGATAATGCTAAATAGGATAAAGAAAAAATCCGTAATGTAAAATTTTCTTCGATCAACAATATCCGGAAACGAATGAATCAAGAAATGACAAAACGCTAGAACACCGAGCGAAAGAGAAAGATATTCTATTTTTAATTGTCCTTCAAAAGAGAGGGGGAAAAAATTTACAAGACTACGTTCGCCTGTAACCACAACTCTAAATCCAGTCAGAAAACAAAAAATACCAAAATACAAAACAGATTTGTCACTTCGTCTAAGGGCAAATAATCCAAAATGATAAAAAGCCATTATCAAAAGAGTTCCGAATAAAAATAATTCAAACGCCATAGGTTTTTCACGCGAGCTTATTATTTCATCTGTATTTCCAAATTCAAAGAATGCCCATGTTCCTGCTTTCCTATGGTTGTAATTTGCGATATGGAGGATAATTTCCGTTTGCTCCCCTGTTAGATCAATGAACCTAACAACTGGTAGCCACTGAGCGGTCGTTTCCGCTTTCGTTTTTCCGGGGACACCGTTAAACGCAACGAGTTTTCCATTTACAAAAAGCCGGTAAGACGAATACATATCTCCAACTCGAAGCCCCATTATTTTGTTCAGATTTTTATTTTGTATTACAAGACGATACGTAGCAAACCCGGAGCCTGGAAGCTTTGTCCCATTCCAGTCATATCCATTCCAAAGAGAAGGCACTTCGATAAAATTTGGTTTTATTTCTTTTTGTTTCGCAAAGTATTCTGAATCTAGAAACTCTCCATAGTAAAATTCCCACTGTCCATACAAATCAATTTTACCATAGGAATCAAAATCCCATTCTCGTAAATCTAGCACGCCTTCAATTGCTTTTGGCTCTATAGGTTTATTTTTTTTGGAACAAGAATTAGTAAAAAAGAAAACGCAAACACTAATTATAAAAACTAATAGGAAACGCAAAAGCATTTCATATGAATAATGACTTTCCCTTAAACTGTCAAGGATAATTACCTAAGAATTAGAGGAGCGCAACACAAATTAAATGTATCTATAGGATATAGTTTTTAAAAAATGGAACCTATACAAAAAGAGTCGTTCTTACAGGGAGGCGGTAAGACAATTGGATAGATTAGCTAATTTTAAATTTTTACTTTCCTATTTATTTTCTATTTTTTTATTTCAATGCAGTCATGAAGAGCAAATAAAAGAAAACAGTAAAATTCAAACTGAAAATAATACGACTTCAGAAAATCGAATAACTGAATCCAAAATAAAGAAAGTAAATTTAGAAAAGGAATCTTTTAGCCTACAAGACTTATACTTTTCCGCTCTCGCAAAAACAGAACGCATTGCCATAAAAAAAGAAGCAATGGTTCAGGCAGAGGCAAGACGGGATTCGTTCTTTGCAAATTTTTTTCCTTCCTTAGCATTTCGTTACCAGCAATTTGTTACAACACCCAATCACGCAAACCACGATAGAGAAATTCGAAATAGAAATGGTTTAATTAATGCCTACAGCAATGAAACTTATAATACAAATATTTCTACTCCTTACGACATAGGCAACTCTACATTATTCGGTGGAACTAGTAGCTCTACCGCAACATCCCCGTTAGTCCGTCCGGGTGCAAGGCTCGTTTTACATATTCCAATCATGACCGGTTTAAATGAATGGGCAAATTACAAAAGTTCTAAGCATGAAGTCAAGCTAAGACTTCTTGAATTAAAATTTGACTCCGGTAGAATGTTTTTAGAAATTGCACAGGCTTATTTTAATTTGCTGCAACTAGAAAGTAATCTTCAAAGCAAAAAAGAAATTTTACAACTTACAAAAGAATCTAAAATCGAATTGGGAAGAAGAGTAAGTCTGGGTAGAAATAAACCTTCTGAGCTAACAAGCATTACCGCTCAAATCGCAAGACTGGAAGCAGAAATTCTGGGGATAACAGACACTTTGTCCCAAATGAGAGATACCCTCTCTTTTCTGACCGGGCTTGATTCAGAATTTAAAGTAGAAAAAATCAACGAAGTACCAATTGAATTTAGTTTAGAAGACGCAGAGAAAACAGTAGAGAATCGTTATGATGTAAACGCAGCCAAACTCAATTTAGAAATTGCAAAATCGGAAGTATTAAAAGCCTATGGTGGTCACTTGCCCACCGCTTCGGTCGATACATTTTATACTTTTCCAAGTGGACATGCGACAGGCGGCAGCACAAAAGATTTAGTAAACCAGTTTATAGTTCAAGTTCCACTCATCTCAGTAGGAACAATTACTGCCGCAGTCAAGCAGGCAGAATCTATTAAACGTCAGGCAGAATTGCAACTAACTCAATCGGTGCGATTTGCAAGGGAAGAAGTTCGAAAGGCTTACAACAGTTATGCGAACTCTAAGAAAGCAGAAGAAAGTTATCTCACCGCATTAAAAGCAACAGAAAGTAATTACCAGGTTGTAGAGAGAGACTACTATAAAAAATCCGCAACAAGCCTGGATCTTCTAAATGCACAAATCGCCTTAAAGAATGCGAAAGAAGATGTATTTAGAACAGCGTTGCAAAAACAATTAAACCTCGTATGGTTAAAAGTGGCTATCGGAAAGTATCCGGAAGATTTGGAAAATAAAGTAGAATAGGAAAGGTGCTATGACTCTATCAGATATTTCTATTAAGAATCCTGTGTTTGCCTGGATGTTAATGTTCGGGCTCATTTTCTTTGGCTTTATTTCATTTCGTAAAATGGGATTATCCCAGATGCCAGATGTAGACTTTCCAGTGGTTAATATCTCAGTAGCCTTAAACGGTGCTGCTCCCGAGATCATGGAGACTAACGTAGTAGACATCATCGAAGAAAGTGTAATGAGTGTGGAAGGCATAGTATCATTAACCTCTACCTCTAAATATGGATCAGCAAATATCACGGTAGAATTTGATTTGAATAGAGACGTAGACGCAGCCCTGCAAGACATTCAAACCAAGGTAATCCAGGCGCAAAAATTATTGCCGAAGGAATTAGACCCTCCAGTGGTTACTAAGTATAACCCGGAGGAGCAACCGATCATGTGGGTAGGCGTATCTTACACTGGAAATAAAAGAGACCTGATGGTATATATCAAAGACCATTTGAAAAATAATTTTTCTACAGTTCCGGGAGTCGGACAAATCCTACTCGGCGGATACACTGACAGAAATTTACGATTATGGGTGGACGGAAAAAAACTCAGCCAGAGAGAACTAACGATAGACGATATCATGAGCACGATTCAAAAAGAACACGTAGAAGTTCCTGCTGGACTTTTAGAAACGAAAACGCAGCAAATGAATATTCGCTCCATGGGAGAAGCTCCATCAGTTGCTACTTTCGGAAATCTTCCAATTTCTTTTCGTGGGGGCGTACCCATCTTTGACTCAATCATTCGAATCAAGGATGTCGCATTAGTAGAAGACGGTCTGGATGATGTAATGCGCGTTTCCCGCTTCAATGGAAAGCAAGCAGTAGGAATGGGAATCATCAAACAACGCGGAGTAAACGCTGTCAAAGTTGCGGAGGATGTTAAAAAACAAATCGAACTGGTTAAGAAGGATTTGCCGCCCGGTTTTGAGATAGGAGTCAATTCAGATTCTACAAAATTTATCAAAGAGTCTATTGAGGAATTAGAGTTTACACTTATCTTATCCGCAGTCCTTACAAGTCTGGTAACATGGCTCTTCCTCGGAAGTATTTCTTCTACTATAAATATTTTACTTGCCATTCCTACTTCTATCATGGGAAGTTTTATTATCCTAAATGCATTTGGATTTACGCTAAATACTTTTACACTTTTAGGTTTATCACTAGCAATTGGAATTGTGGTAGATGATGCCATCATGGTTTTAGAAAATATTGTGCGCCACAGGGAAATGGGCAAAAGTCTATTAACCGCAGCGATTGATGGAGCTAGAGAGATTACATTCGCGGCAATCGCAGCAACTCTTGCAATCGTCGCGATATTTCTACCGGTTGCCTTCATGTCAGGCATCATTGGAAAATACTTTTACCAATTTGCAATCACCATTACAGCCGCAGTTTTATTGTCTCTTCTTGAAGCGCTTACACTTACACCGATGCGATGCTCCCAGTTTTTACAGACTAGAAGTGAGAATAGATTTATGAAGATGGTCGATGCCGGTATGACTAAGCTGGAAAACTCTTATGAAGTAATTTTAAAATTCTGTCTATCACATAAATTAATTGTTCTGTCCATCTCTGCTGTTATATTTGGAGCCTCTATATTTATCATCAAGCCAATTAAAAAAGAATTTGTTCCTTCCCAAGACCAGAGCCAACTCTTAATTAGACTCCAAACTCCCGTTGGCTCATCATTCGCCTACACCGACACAATGGCAGCTAAATGCGAAGAATACCTATTAGCCAATAAAGATGTACTGCGAGCCTACGTAACAGTAGGCGGAATGGGCTCAATGGGTGGTGCCCAATCAAACCTGGCGATGTTTTTTATTACTCTAAAAAGTCCTAAAGAGCGAACAGTTAACCCTGAGACTAATAAGAATTATACGCAGGCAGAAATTTCTGTTTTATTTAGAAAAGAACTCGGTAAGATTTCAAAAGAATTAAAAATAGTCGTGCAAGATTTATCTATGCGCGGTTTCTCAAGCTCGCGTGGCTTTCCGATCGAGTTTTATATTCAAGGAAAGAGTTGGGAAAAGCTAGCCGAAAGCTCGGATGAAATTATAAAGCAAATGAAAGAAAGCGGAAAGTTTGTAGACGTAGACACCAACTACCAGGTAGGTCAACCGGAATTACATATAGTTCCCAATAGAGAAGCGGCAATGCGTTATGGAGTAAGCATATCAAGTATTGGAACAGTAATCGGTGCAATGATAGGTGGAGTTAAATCAGGGCAATTCACAGAAGCAGGTCATCGCTACTACGTCAACTTACGAGTAGCCGCTAGTGAAAGAGAAAAGATCGAAGACATTAAAGATTTATACGTTCGAAACAACAAAGGCGAACTCGTGAGAGTATCCGACGTTGTAAAAATCGAAGAAACAAAATCTCTACAGAGCATAACAAGGATGAGTCGCGAAAGAGCAATAACGATTTTTGCAAATCCAGCACCGGGAGCAAGTCAAGAAATCGCACTTAAAAAAGCAGAAGAAATTGCCCGTAAAGTTTTACCGGAGGGGTACTCGGTTGGATTTAGTGGCTCAGCCAAAACAATGGGCGACTCGTTTAATAGCTTAGGTTACGCGCTACTGCTCGGTATCGTTATCGCCTACATGATATTAGCCAGCCAGTTTAATAGCTATATTCATCCAGTAACAGTTTTACTTGCACTTCCATTTAGTTTCACGGGAGCGGTATTCTCTTTGTGGATAACAGGGAATTCTCTCAACGTATATAGCTTCATCGCACTCATTCTACTCATGGGTCTTGTGAAGAAAAACTCGATTATCCTCGTAGACTTCACAAACCAACTACGAGAAAGCGGACTCGCTGTAAAAGACGCCTTATTAAAAGCCGGACCTGTGCGGCTAAGACCAATTCTAATGACTTCTATCTCGACAATCGCAGCGGCAATTCCGCCAGCACTATCAATCGGTCCCGGCGGTGAGACTAGAGTTCCTATGGCGATTGCTATTATTGGCGGGATAGTAGTTTCAACTTTACTTACACTTGTGGTCGTTCCTTGCGCCTACATGGTATTTGCCAGAGGGGAGAGATTGAAGATTGCCACCGAGACACAGAGGCACGGAGAGTAAGAAATATTATGTGTCATTCCCGAAATTTTCTGTGTAGATTTCCTCGACATCGTGTTTCGGAAAGACTGGTTGAAAAATTTTAAACCGGTTAGTAATATACGCAGTATTTATCTTTTTTGTTTTTAATGCCAAAGTCTTCATAATATTTTATGAGTCTTTTTTTCTCTAATTGATTCAATACTATCGGAAAGTTCCCTATAATTATTTTTTAGTATTTTGATATATTTTTTATCCTTCGTCAATGTCCACATGGATATGGTTCCCTGAAAAAGAACAATCAATTGTTCAGAAATTTTAGAAGTATCAATGTTTTTTCGAATAATTCTTCTTAGCCGCAAATCATTCAGATACTTTACTAAAAAAGCCGACCATTCTAAATCAAATTCTTTTAGTTTCTCTTGAAATATTTTTTTATCCGATGGAGTCATACCGCTTATTTCATATGAGAATTTAACAAATGGACATCCGAAATATTTGTTATTGTCGATTTGCTTTTCAATAAAAGCGCACCATGATTGTAAAAAGGAAGATAAAGTTCGATTCCTTTTTTGAATGATTAACAAGCCTTTCATAAATTCATCTTTCTTTTTTGCGAGATACTCTAGCCCTAATTTATTTTTAGAACCGAAGTGGTGATATAAAGAAGGAGGTGTAACTCCCGTAGAATTTAAAATTTCTTGCACACCAGTAGCTAAAAAACCTTTTTCGTAAAAGAGTTCAGATGCCTTTTCTAATAAAACAGCTTTTGTATTGTTTGGATTTTCTTTTTTCATAAATAAAAAATATTTGATTTCCTATAGTGATCGTTACACTATGGAATATAGTGACTACTATATAGTTTTTGTCAATAAAAAAGGTGAGATAAATATGGATACATTTAAGTCTGCTTGCATTTTATGCGATTCTAACTGCGGAATCGAATTGGAAATTGAAGGAAGAGAAATTACTAAAATTAAACCCGATAAATCTCACCTAGCTAGCCAGGGTTATTTTTGTCAAAAGGCTGGAAGATTAAACTACTATCAAAATCATAACCAGCGACTAACGCATCCACTGAAACGTATGCCTGATGGTAGCTTTGAAATAATAGATTGGGATACCGCTGCTAAGGAAATTGCTGCTAAATTAATTAAAATCAGAGATGAATTCGGCGGGAATAGTTTCGCTTATTTCGGAGGCGGAGGACAGGGCAATCATTTGCAAAAATATTAGAAGGTCCCGTGAAATTTAGCGAGCATAAATATGAAGATAATTTTTCCTCTAAATGGTTAAAACACGAAGATGGAAAATTTCATTTGGAAATAGAATTATTATTAAACCAACTCGATCGTCTGCAAATAGAACTTGTGGATAATAAAGAATTACCAAATTCGATGATTCTAATGGCTGGAGAAAGACGCGCGTATACCGCAAATGTAATTTATAGAAATCCAGACTGGAGACGCTCTGATTCTCTAGGCTCCTTACAAATCCATTCCGAAGATGCGAGAACGTATGGATTAGAAGATGGAGGAAGAGCAATTTGTAAATCTGCCTACGGACAAATAGAAGTATCCGTAGAATATGATGATACCTGCCGCAGAGGAATGTGTTCCTTGCCTAATGGATACGGGCTACTCTATCAAAAAGAAGGAGATGATACAGAAAAAATATATGGTCCTTATTTAAATCAACTAACCGGTGCCGATCATTGCGACGAATTTGCTAAAACCCCTTTTCATAAAAATATCGAAGTGAAGTTAGAGCCTCTATAGGATATGAATTGACAAACAACTTCGCAAACCCAACATATAAAAAGAATCGTATTGCGTAATGGAGTAAGTATTACACTCGACACTTGAACTGAGGCTCTCGAATATTTCCGTGTCGAGACTGGTTTTAGTAAAGCGTCAGATACGCTTAACGTTATCCCTAATATTATAAACAATACTTCCCCAACTCAGCGGTTAATTCTTGTAAATCGCTTGCGCTAAGAAGTCTTGCTACATCATAAGGAATATTATCTAGAAATTCTCTTGCAGTCATCGTGGAGCGATTCGGATTATGAGCTCCTCCATCCCAATCATGAATGCATTCCACCCAACCATTTTCCAAAATCTCGACTTCGATTTTTTCATAATCCCCCATACCAACGTAGCGTTTAATCATAAGTAATCTCCATACTTAAAGAAAGAAGTTTAATTATTTTGGAGTGCTTCTTCTAAAGAACTATAAACGGTGAATTTATTATAAATACCGGAAAGCACCATGACTTCTTTCACAAATTCACCTGGAGCGGTTAATAAAAATGATCCGCCATTGTAGGCAGTGCTCTCCTGGGCAACATGAAAAAGAAGAGCAACCCCTGACGAATCGATAGACTCTAAATCTTTTAAATCAAAAATGATCTTATATTTTTTTTCACGTAAAATCGGATTTAATTTCGCCCGTATGGATGCTAATTCAGTAAATCCTAACTTTCCGTCGAAACGAAAGATTGCATGCGGCGGTTTCAAATCTAATTCAATATTCATGATAGTTTGCAAAATGAAAGGAAACTTTACTGGTAGGAAGGCAAATAGTCAAGTAGAAAAATATTACTTACTAGGTAAGAATATTTGCCACATTTTGCCACGCTTCGTGGTAGCGAACCCGTAGGAAATCACACTGATTTAATAACTAGATCGGAGAGTATTAATTCTAAAATTTTTGCTTTCTTGCTTTGGGGATTTAAGTTTAGAATTTCGAGAATAAGGCTGTTCGCTCTTTGAAATTTTTTTAATTTGATATGGGCAATCGCCAGTCGAAAGATATTACGTTTGTTATTCGGAGATCTTAATTTAATTAGCTCTGCATAATCTATAAATCTCTCATAATTTTTTAGTTTAAAAAGAAGCAAGGACAATTGTAGCAGATAATTTTTATCAAGAGGTTGCAATTCAATTAGGTCTTCATATGTTTTTATTATACCAGCGTATTCTTTCTTAGATTTCTGCGCTTCTAAGTTTTCAGTTAAATCTTCAATGATTCTTTGAAACTTCTTATCTTCTTTATCTTTAGTTTCCTTGCTTTGAATTTCAAATTCTTTGTAGCTCACGCGTAGTAACGACAAATCATCATTTAACTCACCTCTCTTTTTTATTGCCTGGTAAATTTTCTTTAGATTTCCATTTCCCTCTTCTACAGATTTTAAAAACAATTCTTCGTCAAAGTTTAGCACCTCTAAACCATGCTCGTCCAAGTCAATTATTATATCATCACGCCCATCAGAGCCCATTATAATTACGTCGCCCGGTTGCATTTGAAATAGCGATATCTGAATCGGGGAGTTAATGCCATGTATCCCCATTTTTCTATACTTGCGACCGACTTTTTCAATGAACCTCGCCTTATTATCTCTATACAAAGTAATTTTAGGGTGCTCTACATTGATGAAATAAAAAATACCTGTCTCTTCATCGAGTAATCCCAGGACGAGAGATATAAGCATATATCCATCAAAGCTTTCAAATATTCTTTGCATTTCAAGGAAACTATTTTTAATCCATTTTTCCGGAAATACGTATTCATTTAATGGAGCGGAATGAGTTCTCTGCAAGATAGATTTGAATACAGAGCCTAATACCAATATGCCACCCGCTCCCTGAATTGACTTTCCCATTGCATCTGCATTTAAAGTTACTATATAAGAGCGATTATTTAGAAAAATTCTATCGGTAGTGCATAAATCTCCACCAATTTCCAATTCTTTATTTTTAAATACAAATTTCTTTTTTTGCTCAATTAGAAAATCGATTCTAACTGAATCATTCTGGATATTATTCTTTCCGAGAGGCTCAATGAGTAGAGATGTTAAAAAATAATCAGCATCTTGCTTTTCTTTTAAAATTTGCACTTCCCGTAGCGCATGATTTAAGTTAGCCGTTCTCTCCTCTACCTTGGCTTCCAGATTTGCGTATAATTCTGAATTCTCT
>JANMOF010000516.1:0-1507 GCA_031368925.1 Leptospiraceae bacterium | reverse complement strand
TCTCGATCGGAACGTCGATCGTGCTCATCTCAGAACTTTCGGCGATGTCCTTTTCGTCTGTAATCACGACGTCGTCCATTTGGATGCCCTCTGGTTCGAGCGTGATATCGATCGTCGTGTCGGCTTTCAATTCAAATGCGGCGTTGAAGGGTTTGAAGCCAATGTAGGAGCAAAAACTATGATGTTGTAAGTTCCGTAGGTTGCTCATAAATCCTTGCGGTATATAATATAGATGGTAGTATTTTTAGAAAAGAATCGGCAACCTTTGATGCACAAGGCAATAAAGTTGAAGCATCTATATATGAATCAATTGATACGCCGAAACAAAATATCAGAATAATTTCAAGATTTGATTCAGCGCATAATAAAATAGAAGACAAGGAATATGATAATAACGGAAAGCTTGTCCGAAAGCAACAGTTTATCTACGATATTTCCAACAATAAAAAACAAGAACTAACTTTTGATGCTGTCGGAAGTTTAACTAGAAAAGTAATTTACTTATACGATGCAGAAGGATTAAAAACTTTACGCAAGGAATACAATGAAAAAAATGAACTGGTTTCTGAACGTAACTATAAATACACCTTTTGATGCTAAATAATATTCAAGAAATGGCCTCTATGTTTCAACCTATTTCATTATCAGAAATGGATAGTGTGCAACTTCAGAGTCGTATAGACAGTAAATTTTATTTTCGTATTGAAAAGCTAGGCGAAATACTCAAACAGTTATTACCTTATTATCGCTTGCTGGAGGTAAATGGTACAAGTGTTCAACGCTATACATCATGTTATTTTGATACCGATAATTTTATGCTTTATAAGCAACATCATAACAGCATTGGAAATCGTTTTAAAATTCGGTTCAGAAATTATATTGACTCCCGATTATGTTATTTGGAAATAAAGTTTAAGAACAATAAGGGCCGAACTGTTAAACACCGCCTGAAGACCAGTGAAATGAAACTGGATAAGACGGCAGAAAACTTTATCACAGATAAAACTTCATTTAATCCAGACCTGTTTCATAATAAATTAACAGTGAACTATTCGCGATTAACTTTTGTAAACATAAAAGATTGTGAACGTGTAACGTTAGACCTGTTTCTTTCTTATGAAATTGATAATTCAAAAGTTGATTTCTCAACCCTGGTAATTGCTGAGGTAAAACAAGATCTCGCCAATCTGGATTCGCCATTTATTAAAATCATGCTTGGACAAAACATTAATGAAGGAGGGATAAGCAAATACTGTTTAGGAATAGCAAGTTTATACACCAAAGTAAAATTAAATCTTTTTAAAGAAAATATTAACCATATAAAAAAACTAATATCATGACACTAATACAAGATATTGCACTTGTTTCTGACACACAGGGTCTATATGACATCGTAAACAAGCTCGGAATAAAGTTTTTTATCCGACTTATTATTGATCTCACCACCATTTTTATTCTCATCAATATTATTTATGTCCGCTATAATAAAAAGCAAGATTTTATTTTT
>JANMOF010000480.1:0-1521 GCA_031368925.1 Leptospiraceae bacterium | reverse complement strand
ATTTTGTTTTCCTAGCTCAATCACAACTCGTTATCTCTATTTGCATCTCACTTATTTCTCCTCGCTCCCCAAAATTCTAGTTAAATGTATTGCTGTACCTTATTTACTTGCCATAAATTATTCACAACAATTCTATTCGGAGTTGCCAGATTTCAGGATTACGACTAGTGTGGATAACAGCAAAAATCTGCACTTCTTTATCTAGCTCATTAATTATATAAAAAATAGCATATGAAAATTGTGTCATTAAAACGCTGCGAACTTCATTATAAATTTTTGCATACATTCCGGGATGGTTTGTAAGAAATTGGAGAGCCTCTTCAAATCGCATGGAGAACTCGAAGCCTAATCCACTTCGTTGTTCTTCATACCAGTCGATTGATTCTTGCAAATCCATTTCTGCCTCAGAAGAGAAAAGGAGATTATAACTCATTTCCAATCATGCTTGGTGTAAAGTCTCCGTTTAACTTCATCCCAAGAAGACAGGGCAGAAGGATTGGCTTGCATAAGAGCAAGTCTTTTATCAATAAATTCTTTGCCTTTGTCGGAAAGAGCAACTTGTTTAGCAGAACTTGATACAATGACTTCTTCTTTATATTTTTGAGATAGGAAACTAACGAAATCAAAAATTTCCTGCCTAGCAAAAGGAGGAAGATTGCTTATATTTTCTAAAAGAAGTTCTGGGGACATACTCAAATATCCTTAGACATTTAGTAATAATGTCAAGCAAAAAAACCTGTAGAAATATATGGCAAAGTTTAATATTTTTTACTTTTCTTTCTAACATCGAAGCGGCTAATTTTGCATTTCACTTATTTTTCCTCGCTCCCAGAATTCTACGTAAATTTCTAATAACTAAAATCTATCAAATTAATTTGTATGAAACTTAATTTGCATTAGAGATAAATCATCAGTAACCTTTCCAGTGTGATTGATATTATTTACGATTTCTTTTAAATCTGCTTTTGCAGTTTCAACGATTCGTAAAAATAAAGTATTATCATAGTTGATATTTTTTTTGTTATCTTGATTTTCAGATAGATCCAAATCATCTCTTCCATCTGAACCACAGATCAAAATATCACCCGGATGCAATGTAAAATGCTGAACTATAAATTCATCTATTATCCCGCTTCCAAATTTAAAAAAAGAATCTTCATCAGAATCTAAAAAACTAGCTGCATTATCTCTAAAAAGAACTGTCTTAGGGTGTTCTGCGTTTACATATAATACTTCGCCGGTAGTTTCCTGAATCAAACCAAGAACGCCGGATAAAAGCATAGAGCCATCAAATGTTTCAAAAATTTTATCAATCTCTTTACACGTTGTCAGAAGCCATTCCCTGGGAGTAAGTTTGGCGGCTAAACTTGTATTAAAACTTGTCAAGATGCTATTAATAACAGTTCCAGCAACAATAGCTCCTCCTGCACCCTGCATGGATTTTCCCATTGCATCCCCATTAAAAAAGAAAATATACTTCCCTGTTCTGTTTGGAAACTCTAACAGATTGGTTATACAAAT
>JANMOF010000463.1:0-31760 GCA_031368925.1 Leptospiraceae bacterium | reverse complement strand
AAAATGTATTTCCAACTAACACAGCGATTACGGAGTTGTTACCCGCAGTTACGGGAACAATGACATCGTGTGCGGTTACTCCTAGTTTGCCAACAGGTCTAGTGTTTGATACAACGACTTGCTCTATCACTGGCACTCCTACCACACAAACTGGTCCGACTACCTATACAATTTCCGCAACTGGAACAACGGGAAATGCATCAGCAAATATCAGTATTCGTATTAGTAGCACGACGGCTTTTAGAGTATTTGGACAACTTGGAAATTTAACTGCTTCTGCATTGAACAATGGAGGCATTTCCGCCAATAGTCTTGCACAACCATCTAGTATTGGCTCCGATGGTGCAGGAAATATAGTTATCGCAGACTATAACAACCGTCGCATTCTGTATTATCCTTTTGCAAATATTGCAGCAGGTGGAAATATTACAGCAACCAAAGTCTACGGGCAGTTTGGTGATTTTACCTGTGTCGCCAACTTTAATAATGGTGCTTGCGGTGCTTCTACACCATCTGCAAGTAATATGGGTGCTCCTCAATCTGTAACAATGGACAAGAATGGAAACGTGTATGCAGAAGCAGGAAGTCGAGTTTTATTTTTTTCAAGCAATGCTAGTTTACCAGCATCAAGAGTTTACGGACAAGTAACCAGCACCAATTTTACTTGTTCCGTCGCAAATAATAATGGAAGTTGTGTATCAGGCTCACCGACAGCAAGTGCAAATACTTTGGCTGGCGTGCAACAAATGATAGTTGATAGTTCGGACGGAATCTATATTTGCGACAATGTGAATCATAGAGTTTTGTATTATCCAAATGGAAACACAACTGCTTCTAGAGTATACGGCCAACTTGGTAGCTTTACAACTGGAACTCCTAACAATGGTGGAATAACTGCGAATAGCCTCAATTCACCTGCTGGCGTAGCTTTAGATTCAACTGGAAATCTTTATATAGCGGATCAAAGTAATCACAGAATACTTTTTTACCCAGCAGGCACAACGACGGCTACAATTGTTTATGGTCAGTCAGGAAATTTTACAACCAGTTCAATTGGAACAACAGCGTCCACTTTTAATCAACCTTGGGGGATATCTCTTGACCAGTATGACAATTTATATGTATCGGACTTTGGTAACAATCGTTTATTGTATTTTCCTAAAAGCTCAACGACTGCCACAAGAGTCTATGGTCAACTAGGGAACTTTACATCTGCAACCCCTAATAACGGAGGTGTAACTGCAAACAGTATGTCAGGAATTCATTCTGTTCATGTCGATTTGTTTGGAAATGTCTATGTTGTAGATACTAACAATAATCGAGTGGTGATGTATTAGCGGCTAAGAGCTATAAGCTTTCACTATGAATACCATGACAAAGGGGAAGATGGCAAAACGAAACCTTATTAAACTCATTCTAATTTTAGCAATTGTATTTTTTAATTTTTGTAAAGAAAAAAAATTCAATTCAAAAACTAATAGATGATATTGCCCTACTAAAAAAAGAACCATCAGTAAAATAAGGAATCTTACATTCAGCATTTCTAATTTAAAATTATTCTCTATAGGTTTCAGTAGAGTCACACAAAGCAGAGACAAAGAAACACAGAGTTTTTAAATCCTTTTTTACCTCAGTGTAACTGAGTGATTTCTTTGTGGATCTCTGTGTGAGGATTTTAAATCACTTTCTGTCTTACATCGAGTTCACGTTAATTACAGAACTACCACTTGCCAAAGTTTTGAACACATATGAGCGGATAATCACGATGAAACCCACAGGCAACACCTATATAGATAAAGTCTTTGTGAAATAGATTTTTACGATGTCCCCTATTAGAAATTCCATCATCTACAAATAGCGAAATCACAACTTCTCTTGGATCTACCCAGCCATAGTCGATATTTTCACCGGCGAGTTTGACATCTTTCTTATAACGCTGAATGCGGGTAACAGGAGAAGAACCGTCAGATCCATAATGACCGGTAATACCTTTCTGTCCTGAATCATTCACATGATCCCGAGCGGATAATGAGAGTTCTTCGGCAGGTGCAAGAGAGGAAACTGCTTCGACTTTTTCTAAATACAAAATTGCTTCTTCGAGAGCAGGTATTCCCTCTACAATATTAATAGGCGCGCGAAAAGGCTCTTTATATATCTTATCTTTATAGTATTGTCTTCTTTCCTTTAAAAATTCTGCATACTCACGGGGCTTGGTTCTGAGTAGATTTGTTTCCTCGATTACTTTTTTTTCGAATTCGGAAAGGTACGAAACACTAGATACTTTGGTTCTATCTATTTGCATTTTCTGAACATTTTCTTCCGGGGCTAAACCGGAGGTTAACATAAGATGACACATATACCCATAACGTGTATCGGTCTGACAACTAATACCTATATACCTCTGTTCTTTATCAAAAATAGAATTTCTAAAATCTCCTTTTATATTTCCTTCACTAACTAGAATATAGGTTAATAAATCATGTGCAATATTATACCCGTAAAATTCTCCTTCCATAATATTAACTAGCTCAGCATCTTTTATATATTTCCCGTAACGCTCTCTTAACTCGCGCCATCTACTGCTTGGATATTGAACTTTATTCTTCAAATGCTCTTGTATTGCAAGGCTTGCTTCGGGGGAAAATACAATAGGCGCAAGCGGTTCAATTTTTTCTAAGTAGGAAATGGCTGCCTCTAATCCGCGAGCGCCATCTTTTGTTTGCCTCGGTCTACGATCGAGGGGACGATAAACAGTATTATCAAAAAAAGAAAGTCTTTCGCGGAGTTTCTTGGCGTAATCCACAGGTTTTGTTCTCACCAGGTTTATTTCTTCTAAAATCTGCTTTTCAAATAAGGTAAGAGGTTTTAATTCAGAAGGGGTTTTAAAATTTTTCTCGGCTTCCACTTCTATATCAAAAGGCAATTGAGATGCGTTTAATTCATAGCTTGTAGAAGAATTTACAAGCCCGGAATAAAGCCCGAGGTTAATCCATTTGCCGTCTAGCTGAAAATACAAATCAAGAATATTTACGTATTGTTTTTTATTTAGAAAAAATCGATATTCATATCCATTCTTTCCGTCACTAACAGGCTCAATTCCCCGTTCATTTATATAGACAACTTTCGCTTTGTCATTGCAACCAACGCATAAAGAATACACCTTATTAGCCGTTCCAATAGCATCAAAAGCTTTTTGCGCTACGGTGGAAGATAAGTTTAATGACTCTAATTGAACAAAAATGAGAAAGAATAAAGATAAACTAAATAGCCTAAGTGTTTTCGTAAACATATGCACCTCTCATCACTAGGCTCAAAGCTATAAGTATTTTTTAATAAAGCAAGAGAAAAACTAGACGCTTAATTTTCCTTCTCTTGCTAAGTCTACATTTTTATAGTATCTTTCCCGCTCACCGGGTAATGATGATTTTCCGATTAGTTCAATTCCTAAATCAAGTCTTTTGGAGTCTTCGTCTTTTGATGTCCAGCGAATCAACCCGGATACCGTTAATGGAGCTTGCATTTTAAAATAAATATCAAACACAAACCTGTCATGCTTTTGCAAGCTTTCAATCAAAACTGGATTTGTAATTCGAACCTTAAGCCCATGACGGGAAACTTCTAAAATTTGAAACCTGTCAATAGTTTTTATAATATTTGATTCCTGGATTCGATTTGCAATCTCGACTCGTAAGTTTTTGAATTCACCGAGTGTTTCAAGAGAAATTTTCTTATCTTTACTTTGCATAGAAAGATAACCAATACAAATTTTTTCATCGAAATGATTCGTGTAGAGGATAGGAACGATTAACTCCGAAAGAATTTTTTCCTCTTTAAATTTCTTCATTACACTCGGAATGTCATCATCTACTTCTTCGGCATAATTAACTTGATCTGGAAAATAGGAAGTATAAGAACTAGAATTCTGCGTATCTGGAATCCAAATAAGTTTCTGTGTTTTTTTGACAACATCAAATCGCAAGTCAAGATCTGATCGAAAAACATCCACGCGAATTGTATCATCTGTTTTTTCAGAAAGACGGTTTTCATAATCCTCAAAATTAACTCTTACCAGGTTTGGAATATTAAACATATCAGCTTCTAAGAGGATCTTAGTAGAAATAATATTCGTCGCGAAGGCGACACCGGGAGCAAGCGGTATACGCTCATTTTCCCTATTTTTTTTGGCAATTTCTAATTTGTTGACTTGCAATAAAACAAGAGTCGGGTCTACATGACGAATAAAATCGCAATCCAGGTGAATGTAGTTTGCAAGTATCTTAAACAATTGGACATTGGAAGGAAAAAAGAAATCCGATTCGGGAGGCAAATAGACAAGTATCCTCTCTCCCCCATTGAGGATTTTCTTGAGAGTTACCTTTTGGTCAAAAGGATCCATTCGCAAAAGTAATTCCTTATCCAAAAGATACTTGGATAAAATATGATTTTTATGCTCCGGGGATGTTACAACGTCAATGTCTCGAGATTGTTTGTCAATGTATTGCATAGTTTTTTTACCTGTGTAAATTACCAAAGACTCCTTCCTAAAATTTAGAATTTTAACCTACTCTTCTACAAATTAGAGATTTGTGAAAGAGTATATAATATTTGGTAAATTCATTAACAGAGAGTCAATAATAAATTGACAAAATTTATTATTTCATAGAAAAAATTTCTTAAAAATTTTAGAATAATTGTAAATAACGAATAGATTTTTTAGTCATTGCGATTCGACTAACCCGAGTTAAACCGCAATCAAACCTAGAATAATTACTTTTTTTCTTCAACAGGAAGTTCATGGTATGGTGCAACGAAGATTTCCGCGCCGTTAGGCTTCGATAATTTCCCTCTCTCTCCAAAATTAGCTGCGATGTCTTTGTATTTAGTGACGGTTTTTTCCTTAGCAGTTCGGGCTGGCTTTTTGTCCGGTAATGTTTCGACATGTAAAGTCGATGTAGGATACGCAAAGTGAACATCTAACTCTTTTGCCAAACGAATCACCTCGAAAAAGATTTTTTGCCTGGCTTCTAAATTTTTAGGAAGTGAGTCAACTGCTAGACCAAACTGCATTAATACATTTAAAGAAGAGGAATCAAAATCTCTAAACGCAATATTCATAGTATCCGCAACTACTAACGGATTTTTCTTAACAATATTTTTAATCCCTTCAAGAAATGCTTCCATTTTCTCTGGAGAAGTGTCATAAGTAAGGCTGAGGATAATTACGTTTCTCCTCCATCTGCGAACTCCCATATTTTCAATGTCAGCATTTGCCACAACGGAATTTGGAATACTTACAATTGAATCTTCCCAGGTTCGAATTCGTGTAGAGCGAAATCCGATTTCTTCAACGATACCCTCCCTATTATCGAGTAAAATATGATCTCCAATTTTAAAAGGTCTATCCATAAAAATCATCGCAGACCCAAATAGATTAGCTGCAGTATCCTTAGCCGCGAGTGCAATTGCAAGACCTCCAATTCCAAGTCCTGCAATTAAACCCATCACGTTAATTCCTAAATTTTGTAGCGCAATTAAAAATCCAAGTGTAACAAATAGTATCCGCAAAGTTTTACTAAGTAAGGGAATAAGCTGATCGTCAATTGGATTTTTAGCACGAATAGAATTATCTTTTAAAATCATTACTACAAGATCAGAAATTTTATAGACGAAGTAAATGAAATTAGCCCCGAGTAACACCTTTAAAATAAAATTACTAACTGTAAATATTTTTCCTTCTACGCCGGAAGCATATAAGAAAATAAACCAGAATGCTAACCCGAAAAAATATCCAGTCGGTCTCGCAAGTGCGACTACCACCTTATCATCCCACTCGGTAGATGTTCTTCGAGTAATTTTAATTAAAACATAAAATGTTAATTTGGAAATAAATCGTAATACAAAACTAAAAAGGGTAGCAAGTATTAATCCCAACCATTGCCATAAGTAAAAAATTCCCCACTTTTCTCTTGCCCACTTCGGAAAAACCGTCTCCATCCAGGGAGAAGAATAAGCTGCCCCTCCTCCAGTCTTCGAAAGAAAAGGAAGATGTTTTGTTCGACGATAATAATCACTGGCGTTGAATACGGTTTCAGGAGAAAATAGATATTCACCCGTCTTTGATCCAGAAACCACTTTAGCGATAGTAATTTCTGTATCCGGTATATTCCACTTAGCCGCAGGTAAATCTGCTTCTGGAATTTTAGTTAGATCTAAAACATAAACTCTATCAATTGCTTCTTTCAAAAATATAGCTGATTCTTTTCCTTTCTCTTCTTTTAATAAAGGATTGACTTCCCTCAGATCGAGACATCGAACAGCATTTTCAATTTGCAAAATTCTGTTCTCATCATTTTTCTCTACACCTTTTTTGTATTCGTTCATTGAGCTAATGAACATTTTCATAGTCTCTTTGGGGGAGTCTAATTTAAGAGGAGTGAGTGGATTTTGTGCGTATACCGTAGAAATTGAGAGAAAGAAAGGGAATAGAAAAAACCGAATCAATCTATTTAAAAAATACTTTTGTTCTAAATCTTCCAACTGCAAACACCTCATTCTAATATTCGGAGGTTAGGATTGCTTTTTCAAAAAGTATTTTCGGCTAATTACAGAAAAAAGGCATTTTATCTAAATTTACTAAAGAAAATTTGCTAAAATACCTTTTGATTTTGTACAACGCTTAAAGCTAAATTCCTAAAAATACAGAATTGCCTTCCACTTTAATCGGATAAGTAGAAATTTCATAGTCATCTCCACTCAAACATTTTCCTGTTTCGAGGGAAAATGTTTTTTTGTGCATAGGGCAGGCTACTTTTGGTTCGCCTTTAGCGTCTCCAATCATACCGCAGGCAAGAACCATGTCTTTCATATGCGGGCACATATTATCAGTCGCAAACCATTTCCCCTTAGAGTCGAAGCGGAAAATGGCAATTTGCTTCCCTTCGAATAATACACAGTTTCCTCCGTCAGAAGGGAAATCATCTGTATTCGCTACTTTTGTCCAAGTTATATCATTAAGTGCATTCATATTCTTAGGCTCCTACTTTTACTTTTTCTTGTGGCCAGTCAGCCGGACGTTTTTGTCCACGCTCACTCACGAATTGTAAAGTCTCGTCTGATGCGTTTGAATTTACAAAATGATGAAAACGTTTTTGTAACGCAGGAGTTTCTACCACTTCTTTCCATTCGCATTTGTAAGTATCCACTTGGTATTGCATTTGTTTTTCTAACTCTTCACAAATTCCAAGAGAGTCACCTATGATTACATCTTTCAAATGTTCAATTCCACCTTCTAATTTATTTAACCAAGTAGAAGTTCTATGAAGTCTATCTGCGGTTTGGATATAATACATTAAGAATCGGTCGATGTATTTGATACAAGTCGCGTCATCCAAGTCACTCGCAAGCAGAAGTGCATGTTGAGGGGTTATTCCTCCGTTGCCGCATACATATAAATTCCAACCGTGTTCAGTTGCAATGATTCCAAAGTCTTTGCTTTGTGCCTCAGCGCATTCGCGAGTGCAACCGGAGACTGCGGATTTTAATTTGTGCGGAGCGCGTAATCCCCTGTATCTCTCTTCTACTCGAATTGCAAATGCGGTAGAATCTTGAACACCAAAGCGGCACCAAGTTGAGCCCACGCAGCTTTTTACAGTTCGCAAAGCTTTTCCGTAAGCGTGACCACTTTCAAAACCTGCTTCGATTAAATCTTTCCAGATCAATGGAAGCTCGTCTACTTTTGCTCCTAGTAAGTCGATTCTTTGTCCACCGGTGATTTTACAATAGAGGCTGTATTTTTGTGCAACGAGACCAATGGCTATTAGCTTCTCAGGTGTAATTTCTCCCCCAGGAATTCGCGGTATAACGGAGTAAGTCCCACCTCGTTGTATGTTAGCCAAGTAGCGATCATTTGTATCTTGAATGGTAGCATGATCTTGGATATTATCATTCCAAAGACTTGCTAGAATGGATGCAACTGCGGGTTTACAAATTTCACAACCTGTTCCATTACCAGCATCGCGGATAACGTCGTTAAAACTCTTTAGCTTTTTGATTTTTACGATATGATATAATTCTTGTCTGCTATGAGGGAAATGTTCACACAAGTGATTGGTAACAACTCTTCCCATTACTTTCATCTGGGCTTTTAAAATGTCAGTCACCATAGGAATACATCCACCACAACCAGCACCAGCTTTCGTGCAAGACTTGATTCCATTTATATCAAAAGTTTCGTTGTCTTTAATACAAGAAACAATATCGCCCTTGCTTACGTTATTGCAGGAACAGATTTTAGCAGTATCAGGCAAATCAGTCTTAAACCCTTCGCCGTCAGTAGGACCACCCACAAAGAGACCATCCGGGTCTTTCGGAAGAACAATTTTATTTTGCATGATCTGCAGGAGTTGACCATACTGATCTGCATCTCCAACTAAGATTCCGCCTAATAAGTATTTGCCGTCTTCACTTAAAATGAATTTTTTATAAATTCCTTTTAGATGGTTTGTAAATTCAATTGGTAGAGTTTTTGCTGATTCGCTAAATGCATCTCCGAAACTAGCAACATCTACTCCAATTAATTTAAGCTTAGTCGACATATCGGCAGATTCAAACTTCTTAGATTTGCCGCATAGGTTTGAGGCAAGCACATCTGCCATATCATAGCCAGGGGCTACTAGACCGTAGATCATTCCTTTATGTAAAGCAACTTCGCCTATTGCATATATACCTTTCTCAGAAGTTTCTAAAGCATCATCTACAATGATTCCGCCTCGTTCGCCTACTTTAATTCCACCAAAGCGAGCTACTTCATCACGGGGTTTGATTCCCGCAGAGATTACAACCATATCAACGTCTAATGTGGTATTATCCTTAAAAAACATACCGGTTACTTTCTGGTTGCCCATGAACCGAACCGTATCTTTTTTTAGATGAACGGTAACGCCGAGTTTCTCAATTTTACTTGCGAGAATTTGAGATCCCTTATTGTCAATTTGCCTAGGCATAAGTCTTTCGGAAAATTCAATGACATGCGTTTTAAGACCTAAGTCTAACAGTGCCTTAGCCGCTTCAAGACCTAGAAGTCCACCTCCAATCACGGCAGCGGTTTTTGCTTGTTTGCCGTATTCGGTCATTGCTTCTAAGTCTTCGATGGTGCGGTAAAAATAAATTCCATCTTTTTCAATACCTTCTACGTTCGGAACAAACGGATTGGAACCTGTAGCGAAAACCAAAATGTCGTAAGAGAATTTCTCACCTGAGTTTGCTAAAACAATTTTTTTATCTTTATCAAAGGACTCGGCTCTCACTCCAAGCTTTAATTCAATCCCGTTTTCTTTGTACCAAGAAGCAGGAGATAAAACCAAATCATCCGCCGATTTGCCCGCAAAGTATTCGGATAGATGCACTCTATCGTATGCAGGTCTAAATTCTTCTCCGAGGATAGTTACGGAGTATTCTTGTAAGCCGCTATATTCTACTAACTTCTCGCAGAACCGGAGACTTACCATCCCATTGCCAATGACTAGTATTTTTTTGCTTGGTTTCATATTGTCCTCTGTGTAATTTCTATATAAATTACCTTACGCAGGTAGTGCGCCAGCACTTTCGTGCTGGACTGGGAATTTGGCACCTAGCGGTGGGCTTGCTGCCGCAGGCTCTTGAATTGTTTCCTATATTAGAAATTTCTAATATAGGAAAATTAGTTTTCATTTTCCCATTTTTTCTATTTTGGATTATTTAAGCCACCGCAGGTTCTTCTGTTGTATGCCAGTTTTCTTTTGCCCATACAAGGTAGTTGATGTAGAATAAAGAAGCGGATGCTAAAATCGCGGTAACGCCAAATACCATGTATCCGTAAGAGTAAGATCCAGTTAAAGATTTAATACTTCCTAGAATATTTGGAAGAAAAAATCCACCTAAGCCCCCGAATGCTCCAACGAAACCAGTGATAACGCCTACTTCATTTTTAAAACGAACAGGAACTAACTGGAATACAGAACCATTTCCACTTCCGAGACAAAGCATTAAAGCAACGAAGCTAGTTAGAGTTATTGTGAGGGAATGCATTCCTGAAATAACAAATGCAAGTGCGCCAATGATAAGAAAAAGAATGGTTAATACCTTCACACCACCAAACTTATCAGCCAAGTATCCACCCACTGGACGAACAAAACTTCCGGCTAATACACATAATGCGGTTGCATTCCCAGCGGTAATTTTGTCTAAAGTAAATTGGTCATGAAAGAAGATTGGTAAGAAACTTGCCAGTCCCACGAAACCGCCAAAAGTAATGGAATAGAATAAGCTAAAGAGAAGAGCATCTCTTGACTTAAGCGGTTTTAAATAATCTACGATAGATTTTGGTTGGGATTTTACCAAAGTGCTATCCTTAGCAAGAAAAAAGAAAACGATAAACGCAATAGCAAGAGGAATTAGCGCAAGACCAAATACAGAATGCCATCCATAAATCTTAGCAATTCTAGGAGCAAAGAAAGTTGCGAACACAGTACCACTATTACCCGCTCCTGCGATTCCCATTACAAGACCTTGGTATTGTGGAGGATACCACTTACTAGCCAATGGAAGTGCAACTGCAAAACTTGCACCTGCTACACCGAGTAGAATTGCCATGATGTAAACTTCAGCCATCGAGCTAGCGAAGAGCCAACCGATCGTCAAAGGAATCATCGTTGCAATCATTCCAGTTAATGCAACTCGTCTTGAACCGAATTTATCAGATAAAAGACCCATCGGAATTCTAAGCAAAGCTCCACCTAAAAGAGGAATGGAAACGAGCATCCCTTTTTGTGCAGGGGTTAATCCAAATTCGTCGGTGATGAAAATTCCAAGTGCACCGATCATAACCCAAATCATGAAACTAATATCAAAGTATAGGAAAGCACTGAATAAGGTTGTAGGACTTCCTATTTTTAAAAATTCTTTAATTTTCGACATATAAAATTGCTCCTAATTGATGTATTCTGTATCTATGTATAGCACGAATCGTGCCAATAAAGTTAAAAGTAAAAATTTTACTAATTATAAGGATTAAAAGCTGTAATTTTAAGCTCATCTAGGAGGTGAAATCTCATTTTAAGAACATCCTAAACGAGTTATATGATAAGGAATGGTATAAATCTAGAGCAGGTATCTAAATTATAAATATAATGTGTATTTTATATACATCTTTAATTTAAAATGGAAGTATGATTGAATTTTTAAGCGTTCTTGGTTACGGTTTGATAGACTTAAGTTTAACTTTGGAATAATGCTCCACGGTAGGGAAAGGATCATAAAAATGATGGAGTAGCCGTTTCCATTCCAAGTATTCATCCGATTTTCGAAATCCAATCGTATGGTCTTCCTGTGTTTCCCATCTTACGATTAGTATATACTGATTATCCGCTTCGATGCATTTTAGTAATTCATGACTGATGTAGCCTTTCATTTTAGAAATGATTTTTTCTGCCTTTGCGAAGTTTGCTTCAAACGCTTTGTTTTGTTGGTCTTTGATTTTAAGAATTGCGATTTCGGTTATCATTAACGTAACTACTCAGATTGGTTTGCCACAGAGGCACTGAGACACAGAGTTTTGGAATTGTATATTCTTATTTATATGCTTCATTTTAATGAAAGCTTATGAAATATTTAGATTCAATTATTGTGCCGTACTTACATAACAACAAACTCGAATTACAAAAACAACCAATATTCTCTGTAATAGGCTCTCATGGAATTTCTCTGTGACTCAGTGCCTCTGTGGCAATAACTTATTAAAAGCTTGAATAAATCTATCGAAATAAAAAATTCAATTCATGGAAAAGCAAAATATGGAACTCAATTTATCCATTCGGAAGCTAGATGCCTTTTTTTATGAACACCGAAATAAAGCGCCGGGAATAATTTTCTTACATGATATGACGGGAGTTCGGGATGTAACTCATAAAACGGCGGAGCTTCTTCATAGGGAAGGACTGCAAGTTTTAGTTCCAGATCTTTACAGCAAAAAAGGTGCGGTCTCCTATTGTATGAGGCAACTCTTTAATGAATACGTTCGAAATAACGAACCAGAGAAAAATCCTGCGTTAGATGAAATACAAGAGATTATAGAAGTATTCAAATCATTCGAAAATGTAGATGAAACGAAAATTGGAATCGTGGGGCAGTGTCTTACAGGAGGATTTATTCTACACGCAGCAATCCGTTCTGAGATCAAAGCACCTGTAGTCTTTCATCATTCGTTTGGTTTTAAAGGAAGTGGAATTCCATCTAACTGCTCGGCTCAGATTCAAAATACGGTGCAAGGTCATTTCGTGAATATTGACGTATTTTGTCCCCCATCTAGAGTTCAAAAGTTAAAAGAAGAAATGGGGGAAACATTACAAGCGCATTCTTACAATTTGCCTCATGGAATTCCTCATTTCTTTTTCAATACAAAAGAGGGGCAACTCGCGTTTAGCCGAATGGTGGGATTTATGAAGGAGAAGTTGGTGGATTAAATCTTCATGCTGCGGCATAAATATTTTCCGCCTCTTTTTGAACTCGATCGATAGGCAAAGATTGAATTTTTTTTGAGATCAATTTGTGTTTCCTTTATTTAATTCCATTGTAACGCAAGTTTCTTATTACTCATAGCACAATCTTGTAAATAAAGATTGATTAAGTTTTGATAAGAAATACCTGTATCACCGGCAACTTTTTTAAAATACTGAATTGTATTTTCATCAATTCTTATTGTAATTTGCTTTTTTAATTTTTTTCGTTTATATCTAAGAATTTCCTTTCGATTTCTTCTTCTGTTTCAGCATTGCCAGTCAATACATTTCGACTCAATATGTAATATGATGAGAATTTACCTATGATTATTTCTAAATCTGTTATAATTTTATACTCATCATCTACTTGTTCGATTTTAACAATTTTATATTTAAGTGGTACAAACATCTTGAACCACCAACTATTCTTGGTAGCTTTTTCAAAGTGGTAAAAATTTAGAGTCCATCTCCATGTGTCGTCTAGTTCAGGTGGTAAGTTCCGATCCCGCCATCCTTCTCCTTCTATTTCCCAAGCATGGTGTTTCCTAACAAGTATACAATATTGAAAGTCATTAGAAATACAAAATTTAACACCTGTTTTCTCAATTTCTTTTTTAGATTCTTCTTTTAAAGCTTGATTTACTATTTTGTCCTCAATCCAATCTTGCATATTAATTGTTCCCTATATTAGATATTTTATTTCTAAGTCAAACATTAAGACTCATCTGCCAAGGTCAAAACTTTAGTTATTAAATCCTCGCTAAAACGAATATTACCTTTTACTAATATATCAATCAACGGTTCAATTTTATCAAGCTTACCTAAATTTTTTAATTTTAGTAAAACGCCTAACGTTCCAATTGGACTTAGATTATTCAACTCAGCTAATTTCCTTCCTTTAAAGTCATCAATTAGAATCAGGGAAGTATTTTTTTCGAGAGCGAGAATGATAGCCTCGGACTCACCAGAATCGATTTCTTTTCTTAACATTTGAACTGCTAATTTATTTTCTACTTTGAAAACCTTCCCATTCAAAAATTGCTTTAAATCATTTGCGAAGGGCTTATCAGGTGCAGATACTTCTCTAAAAACTTCCTCTGGAACTATTATTTCTGAGAAAACTATTTCTAGAGAATCTAAAAGTCCTAAAATAGAAAGACTGATTAAAGGAGAAGCATCTGCTACAATTAGCATTGATTAAGAATTTCTAATTCCTTTATTAATTCGTCGGGAGAGTAATCGATTAGAGGGATATTACTACGGAATAGTTCCAGTTTAAACAATTCTTTGGAAAGACCAGAAAGTTCAGCAGCTTTTCCAACGGATAATTTATGATTTCGAAACAGTTCCATTGCAATAACCAAACGAACTTTAGAAGTAAACTCTTCTTGGGTTTCGTTTAAAGCCAGAAGAAAGCCCTCTGGGATTTCAAAGCTGATCTTTGCTGTTTGCGTTTTTGTAGTCATAAATTCCCTGTAGATGAGATTAACTGTTAAAAAGAAAAAATGTCAACCGGAAAACTTTATATAAGTTCGTCTGCCTGTAGGTTACGCATATATGCGTAACCTACAGGCAGACGAACCAGAAATAGTCCCTTTTCTGGCATAATTCCTGCATGGTATAAGTATGTTAAAAACATCTGTAGAGTCGTACAAAACAACCTGTTCGTATTGTGGGGTGGGTTGTGGGATAGTAGTAAACAAAACAAAAGATGGCAAATTGCAAGTCGAGGGTGATCCCGACCATCCTGTGAATCGTGGGATGCTTTGTTCGAAGGGGCGGAGTTTACATTATGTGGCGATGGATATGAGTGACCGTCTCTTGTATCCCGAAATGCGTTGGGCGCGAAATCTACCACTCGAGCGGGTAACATGGGATGCCGCTCTCGAGAGATCGACTCGTGTGTTTAAAACTCTCATTGATAAATACGGTCCGAACTCGGTTGCCTTTTATGTTTCCGGTCAATGCCTCACAGAAGAATACTACGTCGTCAATAAGCTAACAAAGGGTTTCCTCGGAACGAATAACATCGATACCAATTCCAGACTTTGTATGAGTTCTGCCGTTGTTGGTTATAAAATGGCTCTTGGCGAAGACTCGGTTCCTGTTTCCTATGATGATATTGAACTTGCAGATTGTTTTTTTGTCGCAGGGGCTAATCCTGCTTGGTGTCATCCAATTTTATTTCGCCGGATGGAAAATCATAAAGAAAAAAATCCGAACGTAAAACTAATTGTGGCTGATCCGCGTAAGACTCAGTCCTGCGCATCGGCTGATTTGCATTTGCCGCTTATTCCCGGCACAGACATATATTTATTTAAAGCAATCGCTCGTCTTCTTGTGGAAGATGGAAACATCGACAAAGAATTTTTAGCGAACCACGTCGAAGGTCATGAAGCTTATATCAAAGAAGTGATGAAGTCTTCTCTTGCTGAATACGCAAATGCTTGCGGTTTATCCGAAGCGGATATCCGTCTTGCTGCAAAATGGATAGGAGAATCCAAGGGACTCATCACCATGTGGGCGATGGGTCTCAATCAAAGTGTGATTGGGGTTAATAAGAATTTAGCTCTACTCAATATTTCTCTTCTAACGGGTAAGATTGGTAAACCCGGAAACGGTCCGCTTTCTCTTACAGGTCAACCAAACGCAATGGGTGGTCGAGAAGTCGGAGGGCTTGCCAATCTTCTTCCTGCACATAGAGATCTTGCGAATCCAGAGCATCGAAAAGAAGTAGCAGATTTTTGGGGTGTTGAAAAAATTTCCGACAAACCGGGATTTACCGCTACGGAAATGTTTTCCGCTTTGGAAACAGGCGAGTTGAAAGCAATCTGGATTATCTGCACAAACCCGATGGTGAGTCTTCCTTTTTCCGGAAAATTTGAAAAAGCTCTTTCTAAAGCAAAATTCGTAGTTGTTCAAGATATTTCCAATCGTTCGGATACTCTTAAGTTTGCGGATGTTGTTCTTCCTGCTGCTGCTTGGTTGGAAAAAGAAGGAACTATGACGAACTCTGAGAGACGTATCAGCTATTTAGAAAAAGGAATTAACCCTCCCGGTGAAGCCCTTTCGGATGTGGAAATACTTTGTCGTTTTGCCAAGAAGATGGGCTTTCATGGATTTGATTTTAAATCAAACGAAGAAATTTATGCTGAGCATTGTAAACTTACCAAAGGGACTAATATTGATATTACTGGGCTTTCGTATTCCATCCTAAAAGCAAAAGGCACAACGCAATGGCCTTATCCCGAAAATGCTACCGAAGGAACAGCGCGACTATTTACGGATAATCGCTTTTTTACTCCAAGTGGAAAAGCAAGAATTAAAACAATGCCTTCTGAAAATCAATCGGAAAAGGTTACTTCTGAATATCCGCTTATTTTGACAACTGGTCGTATTCGTGACCAATGGCATACGATGACTAAGACTGGTAAGGTTGAGAAATTAAACCAACATATCAATACTCCATTTTTAGAAATTCATCCCGATGATGCAGAGAAACGTGGACTAAAAGAAAATGAATTAGTAGAAATTTTAAATGCAAGAGGAAGCGTGCAAGCAAGAGTTGTCTGCACGGATTCCATTCGCAAAGGTGTAGTTTTTCTTCCTATGCACTGGGGAAAAGTTCTGGGAAGTGATTCTTCTCGTGCGAATAATATCACTAATCCAATCGTTGATCCAATTTCAAAAGAGCCTGATTTTAAATTCAGCGCGGTGCAAGTTCGAAAACTCACTAAGACAAAACAAAAAATTGTAATCGTCGGAGCTGGGGCTGCCGCGTATCGTTTCGTAATGGCTTATCGCGAAAAGAATATTGACGATGAAATTATTGTATTCAGCAAAGAAGATGTTCCTTTTTACAACAGAGTCATGCTTCCAGAATATATCAGTGGAGGAATGGATTGGAATCGACTTCTCAAAACCTCCGAAGAAGAAATGCTAAAACTGGGTATCAAAGTCTTCACCGGTCTTGGCGTTGCAAGCATTGACAGGGAAAAGAAAACAGTTACTGCGGATAATGGGCAAATTGAATCGTATGACTTACTTTTACTCACAATGGGAAGTCGTCCTGCTCGTCCAAAAGAAATTCCGGAGATGAAAGGAATTTACACTTTGCGAAATCGTCGAGATGCGGATTCTATCATACAGTCTACAGAAAAAGGAAAAAAAGCAATTATCGTAGGCGGTGGTCTCTTAGGGCTCGAACTTGCTGCCTCTCTTCATGAAATTGGAGTGAGGGTAACAATCATTCAGCGCGTATCTCGTCTAATGGATAGGCAACTTGATGAAATTGCAAGCGGCTTATTGTATGACGAATTGACCAATAGGGGAATTGAAATTCTTTTAAATGAAGGAATTCAATCCGTTCGTGGACAAGAGCAACTAATCGGAGTTAGACTCAGTAGCGGTAGAATCTTAGATTCAAATGTTTTGGTCTATGCGATTGGAACTGTGCCTAATATTGAACTCGCCGTTAGTGCTGGTCTTAATTGTAAAAGAGGAGTAATCGTAGACTCCTATTTACGAACAAGTGACCCAACTATATTTGCAATGGGAGAAATTGCCGAGAGAAACAATAACTTATTTGGGATCACTGCCGCCGCAGAAGAACAAGCAGAGCGGGTAGTCGATTTTATCCTCGGAGATGAATTCAAATCTTATGAAGGCTCACTTTCTATGAATATTCTGAAAATTCATGGATTGGATATTTGTTCAATAGGAATTCCATTTGTTCCGAATGATTCATCTGAATATGAGGAAGTAATTTTTTATGACAAAGCACAGAGGTATTATAAAAAATGTATTGTTCATAAAGATAAATTAGTCGGTGCGATATTAATTGGAGACAAGGCAGAATTTTTAGAGTTCAAAGAATTGATTGCGAGCAAATTAGAACTCGGTGAAAAAAGAATCGAACTGCTTAGATCGGGTAATCCTGGTAAGCCTATGATTGGTAAATTGGTTTGTTCTTGTAACTCTGTCGGAGATGGAAATTTAATCCAAGAAATCCAAGCGGGTTGTACTGAGTTTGCGCTTCTTTGTAAACAAACCGGCGCAGGCACTGGTTGCGGAAGTTGTAAGCCAGAAGTAAAAAGTATTCTTGAAAGAACGGTAGCTAAAAAATGAAAGATAGAAAAAAAATACGAATTCATATCCCGGGTGGAAATATTCCACTAGTGGAACTTAGAAATATCATTTCTCTTGCGAATAGCTTAGGATCTGATTCTATTGAACCAAGTTCTAGACAAGAAATACTTTTTGATATTCCTCGGGCAAGTGCGGCTAATGGTGAGTATCTTATAAAGCTAAAAGCACTTCCGTTTGCTTTTGATGACGCAGGCGCCCATAGCACAAACCTAGTTACCTCTCAACCAGTAGTAGACATTTATTCCAAATCTTCTTGGGTGAGTGAAGGAGTTTACTTAGATATACTGTCTGGATTTGATAAAAATCCATCTCTCAAAATCAATATCACCGATCTAGAACAAGAAATGTTTCCTTGGTGGGGAGGAATTTTAAACTATGTAGCCTCTGACAAATTAGGATTTTGGCACTTAATCTGGGAGGATAAGGAGAAAAACCTCAAAGTATTTCCTGAACTAATTTATACGAATTTAATTCAATCCGTTTCACGGGATATGACACAAGCGATTCTAGCAAATAAATATTCATCTGCTATGAAGATGAGCACTGACTTTAAAGCTTTTTTACAAACGCAAAATGAAGAGAAATGGAAACAAAAAAAATTTCCTCGCACGGAAGGATTTCATCGTTATGGAAATAAATATTGGTTAGGGTTATTTTCTAGGGATTATAAATTTCCAATTTCTCTTTTGGAATCTCTCTGCCAAATTTCTGCACAGACTCAGAGCGCCAAATTAGGAATAACCCCTTGGAAGACTTTTTTGTTTCGAGATATTCAGGAAAAGGATTTACCAAAATGGTCTGAGGTATTAGAAAAATACAGATGGAACACAAGGCACTCCGGTCTAGAACTTTCCTGGTTTGTGTCTGATCACGATGAAGATGCTGGATTTCTCAAAAAGAAAATTTTAAAGAAGCTCGATTCAGAAGATGTATTTCCAGCAGGCTTTAGTCTTGGAATTTTTGCTGAGGGGGAAACACAGCTTACCCACATTAAAGTAGAAAGAAAATATCGTTTTCCTAAATTAAAATTCTTAGGTAGTAACTATTCTATTTATTTTTCTAATACTCCTTGGAATAGACCTTCACAAAAAAATCCAATAGCAAGCGTTGGAACTTCCTGGAAGGCTGTTGAAACTATTTCAAATATTATTTCTGGAAAATTAAATAGTGCAATCTCGGTCGATAAAAAGAAAGAAATATTAATTGTTCTAGAAAAGAGTAGAGAATTATATCAATGCGTACATTGTTTAACAGTATACAATCCAGAATTTGGTGATATAGAGCAATCAATCGGTCCGGAAACAAGTTGGGAAAAAGTTCCACCAACCTATCATTGTCAAGTATGTGAAAGTCCCAAGTCTGATTTTAAACTAGCCTCATTGAGTGTGGTATAAATTGATTATCCCCATTTGATAAATTAAATGTATTGACAGCCAGAATGGTACATATCTTGCTCTTTTAATATTGATGGAGATTCATAAATGAAAAAATTTTTATATTTACATTTCTTTTTGGTGTTTAGCCTATTCGCACAAACATCCAATACTATACCGGCTGACGCAAATAAAGAATCAGAGCCAGTAAAAGAAACTACAACGATTCAACCGGAAGCAAAATCTACAGAGCCTACTAAAGCAGTAGAAACAAAATCAGCAGAGGCAAAACCTGATTTTGCGATTACCCAATTTTTAGCAAATGATGTAAACTTTCGAGGAAATAGTATCTACGGTGAAAAACTGAGTCGTAGAAACCAAGAGAGTTATAAATCATTTAGCGAAGCCTGGCTTATAAGCACTAACGTTACCTTCCAGCTTCCGCTCCCCGGCTTAAAATTTCTTTTTACTGCAAACACTCCTATAGAGAATAGAGGTAATAAGGATTCTGATATGCGACTTCAAACCTCTCCCGGCGGCGATGATCAAACTTCTCGTTTTAACCAGACAATGCAAAATGGAAAAGTTAGCACAGACACACTCGGAAATTTTACACTCGATCCGAGCGGAAAAACAAGTGTAGACCCAAGTGCAGTCAGAATACGCAGAGAACAAAATGGACTGCGAGATGTATTCATTGGTCAGATGTATTATGATTGGGATACAAAAATAGGTGGATTTCGCACTGGATTATTTTTTTTGAATAATCAGAATTACCCGTCAAAATTTAATTTAGGTGAATGGGTACTTGGTTATAAACCAGGAGTATTAAAATTTCTAAGTCCAGAGATAACAACGTTTTACCGCTTCACATCTGAACTAAATGGTATAAACAATGCAAATATTCATACAAGAGGAAGCCTTAAGTATGAATTTTTTAAAGACCAATTCTTTAGAATCGTGCCTACCTTAGAAGTTGGATACCAAGCGGCTAATAACAATATAGACAAACGAAATGGATTTAGTGATGTTACCGCTCGCTTACAATTCTTCTTTGGAAATCTTTTTGTGGGTCTGAATGGAATTCATCGACCTAATTTATATCTTTATGATAATGATCGTGCGTTTCCCAAGACCGGCGCATACGGAGATGTAAACGCTAAGGATGGGATGACTGTTGATCCATCCAAGACCGCTAGTATTGTTGACAGATTAGCTCTAGATGAAATTGCTAAACTTCCAGGTCGTGGAGTTGCAGAATATATAACAAGAAACTATCAACAACAACATATCGAAAAAAATATTTTCATTGTAAACATAGGTTATTCACTGAAATTCTAATGCACATTGTCAAATAATAGGCTTGTTGAAAATTTTATAAGTGTAAACGATAGCGTAGTGTCATTTCGAGCGACAGTCGAGAAGTGCTAATAACATAAGGCTTAAGCACTTGTAGTTCTCGACAAGCTCGAACTCACCTTGTGGGACTTAATTTTTCAACTTGGCTAGCTTTAATTTCTTACACCAAACTCATATTAACTTATTCTCCTTTCAATTCTCTGGACATTAAATTCTCTACAGTCTTCTTTGGATCTTGGTCTTCGTAGAGGATACGGTAGACTTGCTCCATGATAGGAACTTCTACTCCAAGTTTTTGACTCAGCAGATAAGCACTCTTAGAGGTTAATACCCCTTCTGCGACCATTCTCATATCAGCTAGAATATCTTTTAACTTCGCACCCTGCCCTATTTTAAATCCAACGGTGCGGTTACGCGACAAATCCCCCGTGCAAGTCAAAACCAAATCTCCCATACCAGCAAGTCCAAGCATAGTAAGTGGATTTGCTTTTTTTTGTGTTGCGATGCGGTTAATCTCACCTAGCCCGCGAGTGATAAGAGCAGCTCTCGTATTATAACCAAATCCAAGTCCATCGGAAATTCCTGCGGCAATTGCAATTACATTTTTTAAAGCACCGCAAAGCTCAACACCGGTAATATCAGAGGTAGTATAACAACGAAATCGTTTATCAGACATGAACTGTTGGACATGACCGGCTAATTTCAAGTTTGCGCTTGCAATAGTGACTGCAGTAGGAAGTCCGGTGGCTACTTCCTTGGCAAATGATGGTCCGGAAAGATACGCTAATTGGTGGTGGAATTTTTCAGGAAGAACTCGCTCCATAATTTCAGAAGGAATTTCTAAAGATTCATTTTCAATTCCTTTAGAGCAGCTAACAATGGATTGCCCGTCTTTAATGAAAGGAGTAATCTGAGTCATCATACGTGCGACATGCGGCGTAGGCATTACAGAAAGAATTGCATCCCCGAAACCCATACACTCTTCGATATTATTTGTAGCCGTTAAATTTTCCGGTAATTTATATCCTTTTAAAAAAATAGAATTTTCATGATTGTTATTAATATCATCTACAACTTCTTTTTCATACGCCCATATTTTTGTAGGATACCCTTTTCGCGCCACATGCAGTGCAAGCGCATTTCCATAAGACCCGGCTCCAATCACCCCGATTTGTTTTACTTCTAGCATAACTTTCTCCTCTCGTTATTTACATCTGTATGAATCACAGAAAAAAAAGGAAAGGAAAAAAAGATTATATTATTCTTCTGCCATTTTTGTAGCTAACTCAATCAATTCATCACTATAAAAATAGCCATTCTCGCGAATAGCAAGCATTAGCTGCGTTAGATTGGGTATCAATTTCTTTTGCTTGGCAAGAAGCAAAACTCCGATACTCCCAGTTATTTCCAAATTCAATTTTCGTGCAGCCACTCTTGCTTGATTATCATCAATTATTAAAAATGCCTTTAAATTATATGCTAGACTGATCGCTCCTTTTTCACCGGCATCGATAGATTGAGTTACAATTTCCACTTCGTTTGGCAAATTTGGTTTTTCAGTAATTTGTATGAAATCGCTAAAAGCCTTTTCTAATTCATCAATCTCTTTATCTAATTTGGCAAAGACTTCTCTTGCTACAACTGGTGGAACAAGAATTTTTCCAAAAATAGATTGCAAGAGAGAAAGTTGTCTAATTTTAGATAAGGCGATAATTGGACCCGTATTGGAAACAACAATCACTTAGAAAATTCCTGAAGAGACTTTAAATCTAGCTCTAATTCTCTTTTTAATTCGTCGGGAGAATAATTAAATAAGGATATTTTGTATCTGCCGCAAATATTAAAAAAGTCAACGCGTGTAGTGCCTAATAATTCTGCCGCCTTTCCAGAAGAAATTTTCCCCAATTCAAACATTTTGAGTGCAGCCATCAATTTTATCTGGTATTCTAATTCTTCGGGGGTAATTCCTACTGCCAGTTCAAATCCATCCGGGTATTGTATCTGTAAAGTTTGCATAAATCTATCTTTAATAAAAAAACTTGAAAAGTCAACTGGAAAATAATTGCTCTAAGTCAATCCAATCCTTGATAGCTAAATTCAGGACGATATTTCCCATCTCGAAAATAAAAGAAAATGCCTTCATGCCACTGACGTTTTTTTTCTTGGCACCAAATCAAATCCTTAAGGCGAAAGATGTTTCCATCTCGCGAAGTCCTTCCTCCGTATTCAGGTTTTGTGTCGTACGTATCAATACAAGTTCCATCGGCATTGAATGTATATTCGTAGCTCCCATCGACTCCTTGAAATTTTATATTCGCAGGAATTATTTCAGCAGGTTCTGCAAAATCAGAAGGTACGGACACATACTCGCTGTTAACCCAACCAAATATAGACTTTACATTTACAGAATGATATATGCTATCTATAGGTGAATAAATTAAATACCATTTCGCTTTTTTAGAATCCATTTCATACGCAAGTAGATTAGCCGTGTATGTTATTTCTACTGTGCCTATTTTTTCATATTCCTTGCCGGGACCTTTTCTTACATTTACGTTGCTTCCATTGATAAAAGCATATTGTTGCGAATAATATTCCTTTGACCCAAATAAATTATTTCGATTTATATTCGTGCAGGATTTTAGATCATCTAAATTTTTTGTAATTTTATAATGCGAGCCATCTACACATGGTTTCAATATAGCGGGATAATAAACTGTATCCTCTTGCACCTGTTTTATTTCTTGTTTTGGTGGCTCAACTGAGATAGACTCTTCTTTTTTCTTACAGGTGAGGCTAAGGAACATCGATAGGATTAGAATAAGTTTCATTCTATAAATAAAATTAAGTTGTCAAAATAAATTTATTAAAAAGCAAACTAACGGGTATTACCCATTAGCCGGAACTTCTACTTTCTCCTCTTCAGCAATAATATCCTCAAAGTATCCATCTATGAGAGTTGATCGAGTCGCCAATATACTTAAGTTAACCGACATTTCAACAATCATATCATCCTTATCATTCTCTGATTTATTTTCTAAATCATAGGATTCAATTAAGCTCGCAACTTTGAGACATTGCTCTTTTAATTCATCTAAAATACGTTTCATATTTTCTGGCTTATAAATCATTTTTGTCTCCCTAGTCTTCTCAAAAGTAATGCAATTCTTTTTTCCCAAGCATTAATTTCTGCTTGCCAATGGTGGATGTCACCATGATTGGGAAAATTCCTTTCGAGTTCCTCTTCTATTTTTTCTAAATGAATGTCTATTTGGTTTTGCATTCCATTTATTTTTTCATAGGTTCTTTTATTCCCCATAATTATATTAGGATGTAATACCCGAAAACTTTGTAAATACTATTTTTGTGAATTCAATTCCAATTCTTTTTGATTTTCCATCTTTTACCAAACGTTATCCTTTCTATACTACTTACTTTACTCCTTTGTATAGTGGTTGGTTTAGTCAAAAAAAACATTTTAGTAAACAAAGGACTATACCAACCACTAAACAAACCATTATGGATAAGGTATCTTTGATGCATCGGTGGTATATCGGATGTAGCCGCATTTTGTTATTGCAAGCTTTCCCATCCTGCGTTTTTACTTTCCGTTTTATTTTTAACCTCGCTCGAGCTTTTACTCTTGACGTGTATTTGTCACGGGGGAAGTTTAATTTCAAACTCATCTGAAAGAGAACATTGATGCTGAAATATTTAGGAGTTAGTTTCCTAGACATCGTGTCTCGGAAAAACTTTAAGTTTAATCTTTGGATGGATGGTAAATGATATGAAATTTCTAAAAAATAAATACTTAACACAGGTATTCGTAACGCAGCGTTTTATACTTTTCTTCTTTATCACCTTGTGGATATTCCTTGTCAATTTCTCCTGTACTTTGCCTGAATACGTTGTCTATACGCCTTCTCTAGATACAGATAAATATAAAAATGTAGATTTTAAAGCTGAGGCTGATTTTAAATCAACCAAAGTAAAAACAGAGCAGCAAGTCAAAATTATCCTCTACAAAGATCAGAGCTTGTTTGGAAGAGTTTTATTTTATAATAAAGGCATCAAGAAATTACTTTCCTTAACTTTTGAAAATTGGAGTTTTGCTTCGGATGATGATTTAGCTAGTAAAAATAAAATAAATTATTTAGAATTAACTAACAAAGCAGTAAGAAAAGACGATTATCTTTCCCTACTTGCTTTCTTAGTAACCCTAGGCATTTATCCATGGGAAATAAATTTTTCGAATCGATGTGAATTGCATGGTTTTATTAACCAAGAACAGGTAAGCTTTAATTTAGATATTGAAGAAAGAAATTACGCTTCCTATATATTTATTTTATATCCACCCGCCTGGGACTCTATGTTTTTTAAGCCAGATATATTAGAATATTGTGCTTATTCTCTCATCGAAAAATATCGAAATACTAGAAACCAAAATTAAGGTGAACGTTGACTATCCACTTAGCTATAGAGGAACAATGAAACGCAAAGTATTATTGACATTCTTACTTGCAATACTCGCCCCTTTGATTCTATTTGCAGAATCTACTAAAAGACAAAGTTGCCTGAATCATAACTGTATACATTTTTCACTTTCCGACAAATGGGTATTAGCCGAGAAGGACGAAGATTGGTGTGACTTGGGATATAAAAAATTATGCATCATGTATAACTCACTAAAAGAAATCGGAGAAAATAAATAATCTATGAGAAAAAATTTTAAACTAAACCCGAGAATACTTTTTCTTGTCGATGGGTTAGGCGCTTTAACTACTGCGTTTTTTTTATTTGTAATTTTGAAAACCTACAACGAATATATTGGAATGCCTCAATTAATATTGAATTATCTTTCGATTATTGCCGTGCTACTCAGTCTTTATTCGATGAGTTGTTTTTCTCTTTTAAAAAACCAATCACAAATTTTTCTACGAATCATTGGCGTTGCAAATTTGCTTTATTGTTGTTTAACAATGGGACTTTTAATCTATAACTACCAGGGTCTCACAATTTTAGGTGCAACATACTTTCTTACAGAAATAATGATTATATGTGGATTAGCTTTTGTTGAGCTAAAAACTTAAGCTATTTAAAGTAATTAACGCTTATTATGCGCTAGTAGATACACCTTTTCATTCAAAAGATCTTTCCACTCGGAGAATAGCAGTTTAATCAATTGAAACCAACTCATTCTAACCGTGTGAAATCTTAATTTTTACCATACTACTTAGTATATAACTTATAAAGAAAAAAACATTTTTACTCATTATAGACTTGACTCAAAATCTAACACTGTTTATCAAATTACTTAAGAGGAAAATCATGACCGAAACAACAGGAATTTTACTTAATTTAACAGAAGAGCAAATGCAACTACGAGAACACGTAAGAGACGTAGTCAAAAAAGAAGTCATACCAGTCAGAAGCTACTACGATGAACACAACGAATACCCTAGAAAAGTTTTAGACAAGTTCAAAGAAGCGGGACTTTATCCTGCGATGTTTGAAGAAGAAGCAGGCGGACTAGGTCTTGGTATCATGGCGCAGATGATTTTAATTGAAGAAATTTCTTATGGATGTCTCGGGATTAACGTCGCGTTTGCCACTACAAAACTCGGAGCACTTCCTATTCAAATCGGCGGAACCAAGGAACAAAAAGACAAATGGCTCGCTCCACTTGTGACAGGTGATAAAGTAGCTGCCTTTGGTTTAACTGAGCCGGGTGCAGGGTCTGACGTTCCAAGCATGTCCACTACCGCAGTCAAGAAAGGCGCAAAATACATATTAAACGGAACCAAGCAATGGATCAGTGGAGCCGGTCAAGCGGATATTTACACAGTATTCGCTATTACCAATCGGGAACGTGGAACTAGAGGAATTTCTTGCTTCATCGTAGAAAAAGGAACTCCCGGATTCTCATTTGGCAAGAAAGAGGACAAACTAGGTATCCGCTGCTCTGAAACTCGCCAATTGATTTTTGAAGACTGCGAAATTCCGGAAGAAAATTTGATCGGTCTAAAGGAGAACACAGGATTCTTAACGGGGCTAAGGACTCTTAACCTCTCTCGTCCTGCCGTTGCTGTCTCTGCTGTTGGTTTAGCACAGGGAGCATTTGACTGTGCGATTCAATATTCTCGTGAGAGGGAACAATTTGGAGTAAAAATTGGTAGTTTTCAAGCTATTCAGCATTTACTTGCAGACATGGCAATGCGAATTGAAGCAAGCAGGCTTATGACTTATAAAGCTGCCCTACTCTGTGAAATGGATCACAAAGATATGGCAAAATTCTCTGCTATGTCTAAATGCTACGCTGCGGATACTGCTATGTTTGTCGCAACCGAGGCAGTTCAGATTTACGGCGGTTATGGGTATACAAAGGAATATCCTGTTGAGAAATACTTCCGTGATGCAAAGATTCTACAGATTTACGAAGGCACAAGAGAAATTCAAAAGAATGAAATCGCTGCCGGGCTAATCAAAGAAAACGCTACTAAAAGATAAGAGGGATTATGAAAAATCTATTTGATGTTACAGGCAAAACAATATTAATCACTGGTGCAAGTAGAGGGATTGGAAAATCTCTCGCTGAAGGATTTCGTGATGCAGGCGCGATTGTATATGGAACAGGAACAAAACCAGAAACCATAGCCTGGATGAAAGATGCAAAAATTGAAGGACGAGTCAATAACCTACTCGAAGAAGATAAAATAAAAGACATCATAGCCGAAATTAAGGCTACGCATGGTAAGCTGGATGTATTGATTAATAACGCTGGAATTTCACTCAATAAACCAGGATCTCATTTGAATGAAAAAGAAATGAGTGATCTAATCGATATTAACTTCAAAGCAGTCTTTCGTGCAAGCCAGGCTTACTACAAAGCTCATAAACAAATCGGTGGAAATATTATCAATATCGCATCTGTCTTGGGCTTACGGGGATTTACCCTTGCAACCGTTTACTCGGGGACAAAGGGAGCAGTCATTCAACTTACCCTTGCCTGTGCTGCTGAATGGATTCGAAGTGGGTTTCGGCTAAACGCCATTTGCCCCGGTTTCATTGATACTGACATGGTTGGCAATATGAAATCCAAAGAAGCCCTCATGGAAGGAATCAGAACACGCATCCCAATGGGACGAATGGGTAAACCGGAAGAGCTGTTAGGAACAGCGATATTTCTTGCGAGTGATGCATCGGCTTACATCAACGCGCAGACTATCGTGGTCGATGGTGGCATGACGAATATTGTGTAATGAAAAAAAGTAAATACATAGTATTCGTCCTTCTCTTACTAATTTCTTATTTTACTTTTAAATCTACGCCTATAGACCCTGTAGCCTATGTTCCTCCGATTCCAAGACCAATGGAAGGAGTCTTAGCGCAAAACAACCTATTAGCCTCATCACAGATATTGGCGGAAGGAAAGTTAGACGGACCCGAAGGACTTGCAATTGATACTCATGGAATTATTTATGCTGGTACTGCCGAAGGGAATATAACAAGGATTTACCCCGATGGAAAAGTAGAGCCTTTTATTAATACAGGCGGTCGCCCCCTTGGTATGGAGTTTGATTCTAGCGGCAACTTAATCGTATGCGATTCCTGGAAAGGCTTACTTTCTATTTCTAAAGATGGAAAGGTAACTACACTTTCTGATTCAGCGGAAAACATCCCTTTTGCGTTCACGGATGATTTGGACATTGCGACAGACGGAACTATTTATTTTACAGATGCAAGTAGCAAATTTCATCAACCCGAATACTTATATGACCTACTCGAAGGCAAACCTCATGGTAGATTCTTAAAATATGACCCGAGAACAAAAGAGACGACTGTATTACTGAAAGGGCTTTATTTTGCGAACGGAGTAGCATTATCTAAAAACGAGGACTTTGTATTAATCAATGAAACCTATCGCTACCGGATAACACGCTATTACCTCAAAGGAGAAAAGAAAGGAACTAGCGATATTTTTATAGAGAATACTCCCGGTTTTCCGGACAACATTACCGCAGACCGAAACGGAATTTTCTACCTCGCCCTCTACACAATTCGAAATCCAATGCTCGATTCCATTCAACCACATCCATTCCTAACAAAGCTCATGTCGAAGCTACCTAAATTTCTCTGGCCTAAGCCTAAGCCCTACGGATTTGTATTGGAATTAGATGAACAGGGAAATATTATACAGAGCTACCATGAGCCTACAGGCAAACACTTAAAAGAAATTACATCTGCCTTAGAATACAAAGGGTATTTGTATTTGGGAAGTTTGCATAATGATAGAATTGGGAAATATAAAATAAAGGAATAGAGATGTCCGAGCAAAAAGAAATTCATACAGAAATTTTAGTAAAAGGAAAAATGGAAACAATATTCAATAGCCTGGCAGTCGATGGTAAAGATTTCCCAAAATTCTTTACGGGATTCTTTCCAATTATTCCAGCAATCAAAGAAATTACAATTCCAGATGGAAGTAAAGTCGAAGTCGGACTCATTCGCTCTGTAAAACTGGGCGATGGCTCCATTGTAAAAGAAAGAGTCCTAGAGCATAACAGCCCTTATACGCAAAAGTATGAAATGGCAGAAATGAATCCAATTCAAAAATTATTATTCACCAATATGATTGGGAAGTATACTCTGAAAGAAGCAAATGGAGTAGTCGAGGTAAATTGGGATTATACGTTCTTTCCAAAAGACGGAATTCTCAGTTTCATACTAGTTCCACTTATCGCATGGGCGTTTAAAAATGCGATGAATACCTGTCTTAAAAATATGAAAGCATTCCAAGAAAAAGGAGCAAATTAATGAAAGCAAGTATCATTCGTAAATATGGTGGAAACGAAGTCATTGAATATGTAGAAGATTTTCCAAAACCTGAAATTGGAGAAGATGAAGTTTTAATCGAAATGCGGGCAGCGAGTGTTAACCCCATCGACTGGAAAGTAATGAAAGGTGAAGTGAAAGTTATACTCGATTATAAAATGCCTCATATACTTGGCAATGATGGCTCCGGCGTCGTCGTCCAAGTAGGGGCTAACGCGAATAAGTTTAAAGTTGGTGATGAAGTTTATTTTCGTCCTGGCAAGAAAAAAATCGTAGGATCATTTGCTGAATTCTGTAACGTTAAACAAGACGAAGCCGCACTAAAGCCAAAAAATCTCAGCTTTGAAGAAGCCGCAGGAATTCCATTAGTCGGTCTCACTTCCTGGCAAGCACTATTTGATATAGGGAACTTACAAAAGGGACAAAAAGTTTTAATTCATGCTGGCTCAGGTGGTGTGGGAAGTATCGCAATTCAAATTGCAAAAACTGTCGGCGCTGAAGTGGCAACAACTACAAGCACAGCTAACGTAGAACTTGTAAAAAGTCTTGGGGCAGATGTAATTATTGATTATAAGAAAGAAAATTTTCAGGATAAATTAAGCGGCTACGATTTAGTATTCGATACCTTGGGTGGCAAGACTACTACTGACTCTTATAAAGTTTTAAAACCGGGTGGAACATTAGTTTCCATATCTGGAATTCCTACTCCAGACTACGCTGATAAATTCGGCTTAAATATTTTTATTAAGACTTTATTTTATTTGCTGAACATGAAAAACAGTTCTACTGCAAAAAAACACAAAGTAAATTATCAGTATCTTTTTATGAATGCAAGTGGAGAACAGTTAAGTAAAATCGCAAAGCTAATCGAGGATAAGAAAGTGAAACCTCTAGTGGATAAAACATTTCCATTAAAGGACGTAAAGGAAGCATTTGCCTACCAACAAACCGGCAGAGCAAAAGGGAAGATTATAATTAAGATAAAATAAGATTTGCCACAGAGGCGCGGAGACACGGAGGTTATACGAGTTTTTGATTAAGAATTTAATGAATCATTTTCGAGTCTATGAGAAATATAAAACCCTTACCCTCTCTGTGACTCAGTGCCTCTGTGGCAAAAAACATGACTTAGAACGAAAGAGGATAATATGGATTTTACAGTATCAAAAGAAGTAGAAGAATTAAGAATCAAGATGAGAGAATTCGTAGAGCAAGTAGTAATGCCTCACGAAAAAGATTATGACTATAATATTGGTCGCTTACCGGAAGAAGTAGCGCAAGACCTGCGTAAGAAAGTAAAAGCGGCTGGACTCTGGACTCCGCATCTACCAAAATCAGAAGGCGGACTCGGACTCGACTCAGTAGGAACTGCAATCATATTTAGCGAACTAGGTCGTTCTCCAATTGCACCATTCGTGTTCAATTGCGATGCACCTGATGAGGGTAATATGCATTTACTGCATATGGCAGCAAATCCAGAGCAAAAAGAAAAGTATTATTACCCGCTCATCAAGGGAGAAATTCGTTCTGGATTTGCAATGACTGAACCTGCACCGGGTGCCGGATCAGATCCACAATCTCTTATGACTAATGCAGAGAAAGTCGGTGATAAGTATATTTTAAACGGTCATAAATGGTATTGCACTGGGGCTAACGGTGCTAAGTTCCTAATTGTGATGTCCAAAGTGAGCGGAAGCTTTCGTAGATGCACTTTATTCTTAGTTCCAACGGATGCTCCCGGGTATACGATGGTGAGAGAAGTAAATACAATGGGCTCTCATGGTCAAGGCGGTCACTGCGAATTAAAATTTGAAAATGTAGAAATCTCACCCTCCATGATACTCGGTCGTGTAGGAGAAGGATTCAAATGGTCTCAGGAACGCCTTGGTCCAGCACGGTTAACACACTGTATGCGCTGGATTGGTTTAGCACGACGCTCGATGGACATTGCACGCGAATACGCAAAGACGAGAGAAGTATTTGGCTCAAAGCTTTCCGAGCACCAGGGAATTCAGTGGATGTTCGCAGAGTCTGCTCTCGAAATTGAATCAGGATTTTTACTTACACTCAAAGCCGCAGATACTCTACAAAAAGGTGGAGACACAAGGCAAATCATCTCGATGGCTAAATGGCATGTAAGCGAAATTCTATGCAAATGCGTAGATCGCGCAATTCAAATTTGTGGCTCACTAGGTTATAGTCGCGACTTGAAGTTAGAATTATTTTACCGTGATGCCCGCGCCGCAAGACTCGCGGACGGTCCAAGTGAAGTGCACAAAATGGTAATTGCCCGCAACCTCATGAGTGGGAAGAATGATTTTTGAAAATCCCCCTTTGTCCCCCTTTGCAAAAGGGGGTGTAGCATTTCCCCCCTTTTACAAAAGGGGGGAGGGGGGCTTACTTGATTTTATCACCAATGCTCACGGCGACTTAAAAAAATGGAATTTTTATAGTCAAATGAAAATCACCTTATTAATACTTTCATTCTTTTTCAATTTGCAAGTCTTTGCCGGCA
>JANMOF010000406.1:0-1996 GCA_031368925.1 Leptospiraceae bacterium | reverse complement strand
ATCAATCGTTAAAAACTCAGGATGGATGTCAACAAAAACCGGTTTGCAATTTTCCCAAATTATAGCCGAAGTTGTGGCCACATAACTAAAAGGTGTAGTAATAATTTCGCCTTGATTACCTAAAATTTTTAAAGCAATTTGTATCGGAATCGTTCCGTTATTCATTATTAGAATATTAGAAACCGCTAAATAGTCTTTTAGCTTTTCTTCTAATTCTAGTACTAATTCGCCTCTATTTGTCAGCCATTCATTTTTCCAGATTTTCGATAAATATTTGTTATATTCTTCTAATGGAGGAAAAAAAGTTTTAGTTACATTAATCATCATGGCTGTTTTTAATAATTGGTTAATACACTATCAATAATTAGGGTAAATTTTTTTGCTCCGTCTGGATTTAGGTGATTATCATTTTTAAAATCTTTCAAATGAAACCGTTTGCTTGTCGAAAAATCGTAATATTGAATTCCAAATCTATTGGTTAAATTAGATACTAACTGCTGATTTTGCATTTTAATTTTCAAAGGAAGTTTAGCATTGTATGTTCGGTATAAAGGCGTTCCCAGTAAAATAATTTTTACGGAATTCTTTTGACACTTTTCGATAATCTTTTTCAAAAAAACGCTGTTCGTTTTAAAATTTACTTTATTGTCAAATTTATTATTCATTTTAAATGAGTTTTCAATTTTAAGAGAGTCATTTTTCAATTTTGAAAACCTGTCCTGAAAATCATTGGTCATAAATCCAAAATTATTAAGTTTTGGGTTGGGTATTTTTGGATTAAAATTATCTACAAAAATGGTTGAAAAATATTTAACATCGGCCAAAACAAATGAATAATTTTTAACGGAATAGGGTTCTACTTTATAATTTATTTTATAGAGATTTGAGTAAATATGGCCATTCCAATCTGTGGGAATCAGTTCATTATAAAAGCGGTGTGGAGAAACTTCAATCAAAATAGTTTTTAGGTTTTTCATTTGATCCATATATTTATCCAACAAATAATAATCTATTGAAATTGGTTGTCCTCCAAAGGCAAGGCTGCATGATTTAGCTTGCAAAAATTCGGGGTTAATTCCGTTTTGAGAATGAGAACTTCCCAAAATTAGAGTTTCTATAGTCCCTAAATTCTTTTCTAAATAATTTTTCTTTATTGCAAATGTGGTTTGGGTTCTACAATAAAGTTCTACCGAAACTAAAAAAGCCAAGACTGGAATACTAAATAGAATTAAATATTTTATGAACTTTTTCATCTCTAAAATTGAAAATAAATAAATTGTTGTTCGGCTCCATTAAAATAGAATATAGCAGCAATAATAAGATAATAAAAACTCCATCGTAATGGCTTTGGCCACGACGAACCAAAATGGGCAATGGCATATTGATTTTGCCTTCCTATCCACTCAACAATAACAAAAAGTCCGATAAATGCAAATAACACTAAAGGTGTTACTGTTGGAATTGAGAATAATGATTTAGTAAAAATCCCTGAAATAAAGCTGAAAGCGTGTGTTACATTTTGTGCTCTGAAAAATATCCAGGCAAATACGGTGAGTGAAAATGTTACCATCATCAAGAACAATTCTTTGAAATTGGGCAACAACTTTCCTTGTGCTACTGTATCAAGATTATTTCTATGTGTATTGAAAATGATAGAAGGCATAATATAAAGAGCATTTAGCAGCCCCCAAATTATGAATGTCCAATTGGCGCCATGCCAAAAACCACTAACCAAAAAGATAATGAAAGTATTACGAACTTTCATCCATATTCCTCCTTGACTTCCTCCTAAAGGTATGTATAAATAATCTCTGAACCAGGTTGATAATGAAATGTGCCATCGTCGCCAGAATTCGGCAATATCACGAGAAAAATAAGGGAACGCAAAGTTTCTTAGTAAATCGATTCCGAATAATCGTGCTGTTCCAATTGCAATATCTGAATATCCTGAAAAATCACCATAAATTTGAAATGTAAAAAAAAGAGCTCCCAAAAC
>JANMOF010000350.1:0-1677 GCA_031368925.1 Leptospiraceae bacterium | reverse complement strand
GTTCGGATGCTGTTCACCTCCTTGCTCCAAGCCGGCTAAGTCTTATTAGTCAAACTTTGTAGTATTTTTGTTGAACTTACGCAAGTCCAGTGCCTTCGTTCCGGTCACAAAACTTGCAAGAGAATAATGCAAGTTTTGCGCGCTACACTCAGTCACGGGACTTGCTAGTAGTTGGTCGGCTTGGAGACATGACTTTGAAACTCAAAAGGTGCTACCGCACTTTCGAGTTTCAAAGTCACGTCGGATACGCTTAACGTTATGCGGCATTTTAGGTGCGGGCATGTTCGAAATAGGAACCAACGCTAGGATATTTTAGTGTAGGTTTCTCGACATCCGTGTCTCGAAAGACTTTGCCGTTAATATTTTGAATTAAAATGGAAAGTAGTAAGAAGTGAGATGCAAATTCCGAGAAAGGAAAATAGATTTATAAATGGTAGTTTTTTATCAATTTTGCTTAAATATTTAGAGGTAGAATGAAAAGGATTTTAATTTTTATACTTTTAACAATCTTCTTAGTTAAATGTTCAAACGCTGACCGTGATAAAAAAATAAAAGAAAGGAATGCAATTGAATGTACTCTATTCTCAGTATTAAGTAATGCTCAAAGCTTACCTCAAACTGTGGATAGCGCACAATTAAAAGTATATTTGAATAATACTATGATAACAAACTTGGTCTGCACTGATTACCTGAACAAAAAAGATGGAGTAAAATAATGAAGCTCACTTTTATGATATTGGTTATTATTCATTTATCCGTTTGTAGTTTAGTAGATGATGGTGAAAAAAGAGACGAGAAAAGAGAAGTTAATAGAACGAAGTGTGTGTTATTATCGCTTCTTTTATCTGAGCAGTTTTTTAAAGATCAGGGTATCACTAGAATTAGTAGGCAAGAATTGGATGACCTATATAGGAAAATTTTCATTTCTACTGACACCTGTCAGAAGGTTCTTAATAAAAAAGACAACGTTGATTAAAATGAAAAATTTATATTTAATAGCTATCATTGTATTATTGAATTGTAGTACGAACATCTACGATTCTGAGAAAGAGAAAGAAAAAAAGGAGAAAGAAAATCAGATACAATGGTTGCTCGCTTCCGTACTGATTTCCTCACAAACCTTCGTACCAAACAGAATAGATCTAGAAGCATATTTAAATTCATTTAAGACGGCAATGACAATAAACATTATCTGTAATGATTACCTGAACAAAAAAGATGGAGTAGATTAGATATAATTTTACCCGTTTGGTTCCAAACATTTCTTTAAGAAAGAAAGGGAATTCATTTTTACTTTAAGCTTTTAATTTGTGGAAAAGAATTATGGGAGGAGTTGGATGCAAATTCCTAGAAAAATAAATAAGTAATATTTTATTACGCGCCTAACGTTGGATTTGCGGAAATTGCTACAGAATAGAATTGACAAGCAACTTCGCAAACCCAACATATATAAGAATCGTATTGGGTAATGGAGTAAGTATTACACTCGACATCGTGTCGAGGCTGGTCATAGATTAAGGCGTTGGTTAAGGCTTCTTAGGAGTATGCGCACCTAAAACACCGCATAACTTCGCGTGATCTGCTTCAAAGCCTCACAATGTTCGGAAGCTGTGAGGCTTCTCGCTCCGAGTCGGCTTATTTGTATTAGCCACACTTTGTAGTTTATTTGTTGAACTC
>JANMOF010000237.1:0-2566 GCA_031368925.1 Leptospiraceae bacterium | reverse complement strand
CCTTTTTATTATAATAATATTTCCTCCCTTTCTGAAAATAGTTGTTAATTTGAATTGTTCACGTATAAATTTACCTGCATACCATGGAGCACTTTTGATTATCTTGCTTATAACGCTGTCTTCAATCCACTCCCCGCGTTCGATACTTAACTTCTGAAATTCTAATGCTGCTTTATCCAATGCTTCCTTTGAGAATTGTTCAGCAGATGATTTATTTGAAGTGCCGACAACTTTTGCTATTGCTGTTCGGAGCTTAGAAATCTCCATTAATATTTTTTCTTCCATATCTTAATAGCAATTTATTTTATCTGGGGATAATTTTAAGTTTTGCTTCAGTATGTTCTAAGAATGCATTGGTCTCAATAAGGTATTCCTGCATTTCATCCATATCTTCGCCAAAAATATTTTCACTGAACTCATGTGCTCGCTGTAGCATTCTAATATAAGGGTGAGGGTCTCCTTGTCTTGTCAATCTTCTTAACGCTTCCATATAATCATCTCTGAAAACAGTTGGAATGATAATTTTAGATTGACCTTCTTTGACCAATTCTGCATTCATCATAACCCGTGCAATCCTTCCATTACCATCAAGAAATGGATGCACTTCACTTAATACAAACATCATATAAGCTGCTTTAGAAAATGGATGTGAAAATCCTTTGAAGAATTCGAAACTCTGAATGAGTGTTCCTTTAACCAAATTATAATCTACAAATGCAGTATTTCCAGCAAAGTTGTTTTTATCTTTAAGCTGACCAGGATTCTTATTCTCTCTTGAACTAAGCAAAATCTTATGACGATATTGCAGTATTTTCAACAATTCAACAGTTGTATTTGGTGTTGTGGACATTTCTTGCCTGTTTGAAACAAGCTGGTATGTTCCTAGGACATCATGACTGTCCTCCTTTCTTGCAGGAATTGGTTTATTAGTTTCAATTATTTGCTTTGCTTCGTCAACTTTAAATACAGTGCCTTCTATGTAATTTGAAAAGTAACTTTCAAAAAATGCAAAGTTCCTAAAGGACTTTGCTGATAGATTTCTCTCTGGACGGTTTTTAAATTCCTGCCTTTGCAGCTCACGGAAAAGTTCTTCAAATAACTTCATTCTTCCAGGATCATAAGGAGCACCGAAAGCCCTTGCGATAGCTAGAGGTGAGGAAAGTATTTTTGAAGTATGAGTAGAGAGCAAAGCGCTTATCATTTTGTTCAGGCGTTGAAACTCCTTTTCCATCTGGAGTTCTTTAGCAATTGCTTTTGCACTGTCCCTTAATTTGTTTATTTCTTCTTCTCCGTTAATCCTAATAATTTGTTCTAATTTATCTTCGATTTCAGGTAAAGTCAAACATTTTGAATCAGTTCCAATATTCCTTGATAGTTGCAGGTTTTCCAAAAATGCCCTTGGTTTCTGAGAGGCATACAATTCTCCTGAAATTGTATTGTCTCCTTCAATTCGTTCATGTCCTTCTAAAAAGCGAAGTGTTATGCCTGCAAGGGTTACCTTCTTCGTATAGGTATAAGTCAAAAAGATATGACCTGCCTTGGTAGGTTTAAATTCAAATGCTGAGCGATGACTTAAGATTGCTCCAGGATAAAGTTTACCGAGTATCTGAAAGAGATTTCTGCTTATTATTTCATCAATTGGTTCAGAGAGGTTTGATGAATAAATACGAGGAGCAATCTTTCTAATTTTACCTCCTTCCAGTAATTTAGATATCAGTTTAGATACTTTTGATTCTGGTGAACCAAAAATTACCTCTTGGAGGTGTATTGGTAAAATATTTTCCATTATAAAGGGGTTTTACTACAAAATTAGAAAATAATTTCCACTGTGAATCTATTTTTAGAAAATATTTTCCATATAGAGGGATTAAATAGAAAAAATCTTCCATGGTAGAATTTGGTCAATTAGTAAAATTTGCAAAAGTTCGTTGCTTATTTTGGGCAACAAAATCTCTAAATGAGAGTATTTCAACTTCTCTTGGTTCCTCATTTAGAAGTCCTTTCGAGTTCATATTCACCGCAAAATTTTAGGCGAATACAGCGATTTATCACAACAACTATTGTTTTGCAGGAAATTAAAATCAAGTTAAGTAATTGATTGTAAGCACTATAGGTGCATGTCGTAGTGATCAGCTATCGTAAAAGTTGTTCTATTATTGCAATGAAATGTCAAGAAAAACTTCTTCGACCGGCGGTTACACCGTGAGAACTCGTTCTCAAACGGGGTTCCGTTTCCGGTCGAAGGTACCCAAAATCCTTGACAGTTTCAAGCAAGTGTTAATATGTTAAATCTATTGTCAACAACTTTTACGATAGCTGATCACTCTTCTCAAATCAAAAGTTACCTCCTGCGAACCGGATAAATGTGATGCAGAGTGTAAACTTTGTTCTTTTAATTTATAAGCTTTGTGGTACAATGACTTTTGAGGAAATCGAAAAGCAGTTGATGCAAGGACCACGATTAAAAAAGGCAGTTTCACAAGGAAGGTCAATTGATAATGAGAAAGGTTACTATGCAATCTGGATTTGCAATCTAACCCCTGACCTAAGCGTAGCGTCTCGCTAC
>JANMOF010000255.1:0-6159 GCA_031368925.1 Leptospiraceae bacterium | reverse complement strand
AGAAAATATCGAGAGTTCCAAAATTTTCTTCTACGATAGCCCGACCAATACGTTTAGGACTTTCTTCCGGCTCAATGAATTTAAAAGGCTTATTAAATGAACTAGAGGTAAAATCATAAATCGGGTAGGGTAGGTTTTCTTTTTCGAGGCTCAGCTCTGACATATGCCTGTCACCGCTAAGGACGATTACCCGCTTTGCTTTTTTTGTTTTTATCAAGTCAAATAATTTTTTCTTATCTGCTGGAAAATTCCCCCATTTTTCAAAGGGATGATAATCATTAATCAATTGAATGCTTGATACGATGACTCTAAGATCTGCCTCTTTTTCTAATTCTTCCGCTAGCCACTTCCACTGAGCTTCCCCAAGAACGGTTGCCCCGATGTCAGTGTTTGGAATATTTCTTTTAATTCCAAAAAATTTCTTCCAATCTCTTTTAAGTTCTGATCTAAAATAACGAGTATCTAGCATTAGTATTTGAACTCTTTTACCTTTTGGTCCAAAATAGTATGAATCATAAACTCCCGGTCTTTTCCATCGGGGTGAATCCTTATTTTCCTCAAATGCCTCGAGAAAAATTCTTTGTGAGTTTACTTTATCTTCGTATTCAGCACCGGAGTCATTGATTCCAAAATCGTGATCGTCCCAAGTATAAAGCATTCTTGAAATTTTCTTTAGCTCCTTATACTCCTTCCTATTTGTTAGTAAGTCATAGTAATATTTTTTTTCTTCTGCAATGTAAGAGTCATAATAGATATTATCCCCTAGCCATAAAAATAAATCTGGCTTTGCTGCAATCATTGGCTTCCAAATTTCTTGTGGGTTCCATTGCTCTAGGCAAGAGCCAAAACCAATTCTTTTAATAAGCTGCTTATTTTCTTCAGCGAGTAGGGATAGGTTAAATAGAAAGGGGAGGATAATTAGGATTTGTTTTAACATAGATTTAGTAGTAGAGACAGGTCTGAGACCTGTCTCTACGGATTTTATTCGTACATGCTCTTGATTAACTTTGCGTATTTATCAGAGATCACGTTTCGTTTCATTTTGAAAAGGTTAGTGAGTTCATCACCGACTTCCATTGCTTTCGGAAGAAATCGGAAATCAGAAATTCTTTCGAAACTCTTAAATCCATTTTGTCCAGAGATGATGTCTTTGATCGCAGTCATGTAATGCGCACGAAGCTTTTCGTTTTTATTCAAATCGTCACCGTAGTTGATATTCCAACCGGCTTCCTTTAGCTTTTCTACTTCAGGCCAGATGAGACAACCCATAGATTTTTGGTCTTGCCCAACTACGATCACCTGGTTAATGTGTGGGTGCTCGAGGAGAAGATTTTCTATTGGGACCGGCTCTACATTTTCCCCACCGAGTAACACGATAGTATCCTTAACACGTCCTCTTACAGATAGAGTCCCGTTAAAGCTTTTAAATCCCAAGTCACCGGTATTTAGCCAACCATTTACAATTGTTTTAGCAGTTGCTTCTGGATTTTTGTAATAGCCTTTCATTACTTGCGGACCTTTAACGTGGATAACACCGAGTTCCCCCGTTCTTACTTCCTGTCCTTTGTCATTTAATACTTTTACTTCTGTTCCTGGTGGGGTAAATCCTACGCTACCCTGAATTACTTTTCCAACTGCTCGAACAGAAATTACAGGAGCACATTCAGTCATTCCGTACCCTTCATAAACAGGAATTCCAATTACGTTAAAGAATTCATCTACGTGAGCAGGAAGAGCACCACCACCAGAAATTGTTCCTCGCAATTGACCGCCCAATGCCTCTCTGATTTTTTCAAAAACAATTTTATCAAGAGCAGTTGACGGAATGGCAAGATTAGCCGTTGTAATAATAGACTGAACTGTTCTACCTAGCTTTTCCATTCCTTCTTCTTCTTTGGTTTGTAATTCATTTCCCTGGATATAATCTAGACCTTTCTTGAAATTTTTCCCTACTTCAAAGGCGGTGTTAAATAAGAGTTGTCGAATTGGTTCCGATTTTTCTACCTTTGCTTTGATGCCCGCGTATAAATTTTCCCAGAGTCTGGGAGCTGAAGCCATAAATGTTGGCTTTACTTTTACGAAGTCGTCTCTTAAATCGCGAATGTTCGTATAATAAATAGCAGATCAAGAAGCCACCATGGAGTAGTCGTTTGCTCTTTCAAAAATATGCCACACTGGTAAAATAGAAAGAACTCTATCTCCTTTCTTTAATCCAACGATCGGTGGAATTGAGACAACGTTATAGACCATATTTTTATGAGTAAGCATTACTCCTTTAGGAAGACCGGTCGTTCCAGAAGTATAAATGATTGTGAATAAGTCGTCTTCTTTTGTTTCTTTAGCTCTTTTCATAAGCTCAGCTAACTTTGCTGAACGTAATTCTTTTCCTTTTTCGATAGCCTCGTATACATTAATTACGTTATCGTATTTAGATTTATAATCTTTATCCAGAACAATGATCTTTGTGACTGATGTTTTGGGGATAATAGGCAATACACTCTCTAGAAGTTTTTCATGTTCAATGATACAAAATTTACTTTCACTGTGTTCTAAAATATATTGAATTTCTTGCGGAGTTGAATCTGAACCGCGAGGAACGTTTACGGCACCATTTAGTAAAACTCCCATATCTGCTACAGCCCATTCTACCCGATTGTCTGACATGAGTCCAACTTTGTCTCCAGGATTTAATCCTATAGACATTAAGTATAAGCCTAGATTTTCTCCCTGTGTATAGGCATCTCTAAAAGTAACACCATGAAATTTTTTATTTGTATCTTTCGTAAAGAACGTAGGTACGTTTCCCGCATTTGCGTTAATAGAAAAGAACATCTCGTTCAGATTTTTATAATTACTCATTTTAGTATTTTCTCCAGTTTATCATTCAGTTTTAGTTTTTTGCTCATAGAAGGCAGAATTGCCTCTTTAAGATTAGCTAAATAACAGATTTGTACTCAATGAAATACATATTCAAATTTCTTTCAACCTAAAAAAATCTTTATTCCTAACTAACGCCAAACTACTTTACACTTTAGCGGGTTTTTTAAAAGGTTGTAAAAGCAAACAAGAGTTACTGTGATTTATAGAAAGAAAAAAATTCGAAAATGGGGGATTTGTTTAATAAGCTTTTTAGCGGCGATAGCTTTACCAATTTTTCCTGTTATATCGAACAGTGTTTCAATTAAAGATGAAATCTCAGAATACCCGCTTGGTAAAAGCCTCTCTTATTATGAAGACAAAACAAATCAAAAAACGATTACAGATATTTCAAATCCAGAATTTCTAGATCAATTCAAATTGAGCCGTGAAGATAATCCAAGCTTTGGTTTTCAGGATTCTACTTATTGGGTTAAAATTTCGTTTGAGAATCAATGTGTGAATAAAAGCAAGTTTTATTTAGAAGAGGCTTTCCCACCAATTGACTTCCTGGAGATGTATTATCAAGAAGATGGTCAGTTTAAAAGTTTAGTATTAGGTGATAGCATTCCTTATTCTAATAGGATTGTGAATCACAGAAATCACATTTTTCCAGTCACAATTTTACCGGGGAGTTCTAGAACTTTTTTCTTAAAAGTAAAAACGAAAAGTGTAATGGTATTTCGGATGAAACTTTTTCAAGAGGATGCATTTCACATAAAAACATCTAACGAACAGTTTTTTTTTGGAATATTTTATGGAATTTTTCTGCTTCTAATTTTTACGAACGTCTTCCTCTATTTTTCTCTAAAAGAGAAACTTTATTTCTATTATGTGCTGTATACATTCGCGCTAGGGATGTATTTCTTTATATTTAATGGGTTTGCCTACGCTTTTTTTTGGACTGAATCAAGCTACTGGAATGATATTTCAAATCCCTTCTTTATGACATTGACTCTTCTGACTGCGATTAGAACTTCTATTCATTTTCTAAAAATAGTAGAATACTCTACAACAATCAAAGATATACTCGATGTGCTATCGTTGTTAACATTATTAAACTTGATCTTCTTATTTATTTTTCCGTATAAGTTTGCCTTTTATTATATTTACATCATCATCGGTCCTGTCGCCATAACAATATTAGTCGGTGCTATTATAAGCTTGTTTAGAAAAAATCCTATGGCAAAATTTTTTCTAATGGGATTTTCTGGATTTATTATTTGTGCAGTATTTATCGCGCTTAATAATTTGGGAATTCTTCCCGGGTATGCGTCTCCAGATTTAATGCAGATTGCGTCTGGAGTTGCGATTGTTCTTTTATCCATTGGTCTCGCCTACCGCTATTATATATTGAAACAGCAAAATCTAGAAATTGAATCAAGGTCAATTCAGATTAATGCTCGTTTAAGTCGGATTCAAAATGAATTAGAAATTTCGAAAAAAATTCACGAGTCATTATTACCGGCTAAATTGCCAGCCATAAAAAATGCGAGAATGCACGCAAAGTATTTACCGTCAGGCGAAATAGGGGGAGACTTTTATGATTTTCATTATTCAGAAGGTAAGCACTTAGGAGTTTTTATTGCAGACGTTACCGGGCATGGGGTACCGGCGGCACTATTCGCATCTACCGTAAAGTTTTCTTTTTCGAGAGAAATAGAATTTATAAAGGAACCTTCTAAACTTTTAGCAAACATTAATACTTCTTTGTTTGAAAAAATAGGAAACAATCTTTTATCTGCGGCTTATTTTTATTTAGATCTTTATAATCGAAGAATTACCTATGCGAGTTGCGGACATCCCCCGCTTTTAATTTGGAAGAAAGAGGAAAAAGAATTTATTGAGCTTAAACCGAGAGGGCGGCTAATCGGAATTGCCCCTGAAATTATTTTACATGATACAATTTATAAATTAGAAGAGGGTGATCGCATATTATTTTACACAGATGGATTAATTGAATGCGAGAATAAAGAAGGAATACCCTTTGGGGAAAACGCTTTAAATACATTCGCTATCAGGCATGAAGATTTAGCTGCTGAAGATTTTTCGAATTTACTCGTTAAGACTTTAAATCAATATTCGGCAACGCCTGGACGATTTAGTGATGATGTAACTTTTATAGTTTTAGATATATTGTAGTTATCGGTTTACAATTCTATCGAGTACAATCCCAGTGGCTACGACAACATTGAGCGAAGAAACTTTTCCGTGCATAGGAATTGGAAACACGAAGTCTGCGTTTTCAAGTAAAATTCTTTTTACGCCTGCTTCTTCATTTCCCATGATGACTGCGGTTTCGTGGAGTTCTGGTAATTTCTCCCAACTATCCATTCCTCTATCACTAGTGGCTACTACCCAGTAACCGTTCTCTTTCAGAAAGTCAATCACTTGTCTTAGGTTGATAACCTTGAATATCTTGAGATGATGAATTGCGCCGGAGGACATTCTCTCTACTGTGTCATTGATAGGAGCACTTTCTCTTTCCGAGAGGACAATCGTTGTAAACCCAAAGCATTCCGCAGTGCGCAAAATATTTCCTAGATTTCCGGTGTCTTGGACTCTATCTAGAATTAAGATGGGAAGTTTTTCCTCGGCGACTAATTCTTGTAATCCGGTAAAATCGCCAGTAAAAGTTGACTTTTTACTTTCTTCACGAAGTAAAACAATTCCTTGATGGTTAACCCCATGAAACATGGAGTCCATTTCACCTATGCTTAGATAAGTAATTCGAATTCCTTTTGGAATTAGGCTTACAACCTCGTTCATTAAATCACGGGATGGATTTTTCTTTATAATGACTTCTCGAAATCCCCATTTATTCGGAGGTAAACCATCGTCATGATTTTTTTGAATTAGTTCGGCTACGTTTCGTTTGCCGTAGATGGCACCCTTGATTACTTTCTTTTCCATTTTACACCTGTTGGGCTATCCTCTAAAATAATTCCCTTATCTAGTAAATCTTTTCGAATCGAATCAGCCAGTGCAAAATTCTTTTCCTTCTTAGCAGCCTGTCTTTTTTGAATTAAATCTTCGATTTCAGAATCTAAAGAATCCTCTTTTTTTGAAAATTCTAAAATTCCTAGAAGCGCATTGATTTTTGTAAAATAATAGAGTAGGTCGGCTAATTCGTCTTTGCCGAGAGAATTGGAATCAAGATTTGTATTGATGGTTTTTAGAAATTCAAAAATAGTTCCAACTGCTTTAGACGTATTTAAGTCATCTGCAAGTGCCTCTAAAAAT
>JANMOF010000233.1:0-2107 GCA_031368925.1 Leptospiraceae bacterium | reverse complement strand
GTAAAAAATGGAAGAGTTGCCATCGGGGATGAAATTTCTTTTGTGCAGAAAACAGGCATTAGCCTCGTATTCATTGGAGAACGTCCCGGACTCAGTTCACCTGATAGCCTTGGTGTCTATCTCACCTATAAAACAAAACCTGGAACAACGGACGAAAGACGAAATTGCATTTCCAATATCCGCGAAGGTGGAATGGATTATCCATTAGCCGTTACAAAAATTCTTTACCTCGTAGAAGAATCTCTCCGTAAAAAAATCTCCGGTGTGAATTTAAAGGATAATGCACTTATTGGATATAATTAGAAGCACATTGAAAATTTTTGCAGCATTGCGATTTAGAAATTATAGGTATTGGTTTATTGGTCAGCTAGCATCTCTTGTTGGGACTTGGATGCAGGCAACTGCACAGGGATACTTAGTATTTGAGTTAACCCATTCACCGGTATTCTTAGGCTACGTAGGATTTGCCTCCGGTGCGCCTTCTATTCTAACGTTAGTAGGAGGTGTTTTCTCCGATCGATTCTCTCGAAAGAGTGTATTAATTATTACGCAAATTATCATGATGCTTTTGGCGTTTATTCTTTCGCTACTTACATTTACCGGAAATATAGATGTCTGGCATATTGTGTTGTTAGCTTTTCTATTAGGAATTGCAAATGCATTCGATGCACCTGCAAGACAGTCAATTGTTTTAGATCTAGTGGATAAGGAGCATTTAACCAACGCAATCGCTATGAACTCAAGCATGTTTAATGCAGCAAGGGCAATCGGACCTGCTATTGCAGGTATTACGTATGCAGGGTTAGGTCCTGCCTGGTGTTTTTTATTAAATGGATTTTCTTTCATTGCAGTGATTATTGCTCTTGTATTTATTCGCATTCCAGAAATAAAAAAGAATTCTGTAAACCAATCTACGTTACATGATTTAAAAGAAGGCATTGCGTTTTCTCTTCATAATCCGCTCATTCGAATTTTACTACTGATTATTTTTATATCCAGTATATTTGGACTCGGGTATGTAACTCTTGTTCCAGCCTGGGCAGTTAATGTTCTAAAGGGAGATGCTAGCACTGTTGGGTATATGCAAGCGAGTCAAGGCTTAGGGTCGTTAGCCGGAGCATTGGTAATTGCGGGTCTTGGAGATTTTAAGTATAGAGGAAAGTTATTTATGCTTGGGCTTTTATCGTTTCCGTGCATGTTATTTTTTTTAACGGCTATTAGATGGTTGCCTTTAGTATTATTTGGATTATTCGTTGGTGGATTTGGTTTTATGATTGTCTTTAATTTATCTAATGCAATGTTACAACAAGTAATTCCAGATACACTGCGTGGGCGGGTAATGAGTGTTTATACCCTGGGCTTTCTAGGTGCTATGCCAATCGGTGCTTTATTTATAGGGACACTGGCAGAATATACAAGTGAACCTTTTGCTATTTTTATTTCTGCTGGACTCATGGCTTTATTTGTGATTTGGATTTGGTTGTTTCATTCTGAAATTCGGGAAACCAAATAGGAAAATTTCGCAAAGAGTTTTTCAAAAAATACATAAAAGAGAATTATGTTTATCAAGAAATTTTAGCAACTATCGTAGTTTTTTTGCTTTACCAAATTCACCTAATAAGAACTAAAACTAAATCATGAACGAATTAGATGCACTCATAGAAGAAAAAACTGGACTCACAATAGAACAGGCAATGCGGCTTGATAAAGTAAATCTCTACAAGAAATTGGGAGAGGAAACTTTCTGGAAACTAAGCAAAACATTTTACACAAAAGTTTATAATGATGAAGAAGAGCCCTGGTTTAAAAATATTTTCAAGAACAGGAGTATGGAAGAGGCTATAGAGAATCAGGCGCATTTTTTTATGCAGCGAATGGGTGGCCCTGCTTATTTTTCTAATAGAAAAGGACATCCAGCATTAATAGGTAGACACATGCAATTTGCTATGCCTGAGAAAGCTGCGGAGCGTTGGCTTTTTCATATGAAGGCTTCTATCGAAGCAACAGCTGAAATTGATTCCGATTCAGCTTCGAGAATGATTGATTATTTTACACATACAGCATATTTTTTATCAATTGGGGTAACTATGCAGCAAAAGAAAAAAAG
>JANMOF010000240.1:0-23845 GCA_031368925.1 Leptospiraceae bacterium | reverse complement strand
TAAAAGTTGCACAATTTTTGTTTGGTTTTTTATATTTGCTTCCTTCAGAGCGGAATAGCCTGATTTGTCCCTTGCATTTACGTCTGCTCCAAATAGAATTAAAGCCTTTATTACATCTTCCTGTCCCTGGCTTGCTGCAAGAATAAGCGGGGTGTTACCTGTTAAATCACGAGAATTTATTTCAGCACCTTTTTCAATTAAATCTTTTACTATGTCCGAATAACCTTTGTAAGCCGCAGCATGAAGGGCTGTATAACCATAATTATTTTTCTTATTTACTAAAGCTTGATTTTCTAAAAGGGTCAGTACTATTCCTGATTGACCATTTCTCGCGGCTAATATGAGTGGAGTGTCACCATAAATATTTCCCAGATTTACTTTTGCTTTTTTTCCAAGAAAATATTCCACTAAATTTTGATCTCCCATTTTAGAGGCAATCATGAGAGCGGTATTACTTTTTTTTCCTCTTATATCAATATCTCTTGTTTTATCTCCAAATCTTCTTACAGTTTCAAATCTTCCAGAATAGATAGATTTTATAAGTACGGGGTTCCATTCTTCGTCTCTAATATTCAAATCCGCTCCCTTACCTAGCAAAATATCTATAATTTCTAAACGATTGTAAAGTTGGGCTTGCATGAGAGGAGTTTCACCAATTATATTTTTGGCGTTTATATTTGCGTTCTTTGCCATAGCTAATTTTACCCCTTCTATATCTCCTGTTACTATACAGAAAAAAAGTTTATCTTCCTGTTTCTCGGCAAATAGAGAATAGGCGTTCAGAAATAAAATTAAAAGAGCTATCTTTCCCATTGTAAAATAACCCAACTATTTCCAAAGAGAATACTTGTCACTGATCCAAATAAACAAAATCATTTTTTGTAACTGATTCAATAAAGGCAATACTAAGTGAATACATAAAGCTACTTTTATTAACAGAGGATCTTAACCTGGACACAGAACTCGTCGCCCTAATGATTCCTTTTTTCTCGAAAAAATTTTGATTATATGTAAACCGTATCGTAATCTCTTGCCCCACTTTACCGTTGAAAGTGCTTAGAAGCAAAGCCCCTCCATCACTTAGATTGCTTATATGACAAGTCTCTTCATTAATTTTACCTTGTATCTCGGTAGGAACTCTTTCGCTATGTCTTCTTTCAGAAAAATTATCAATCATATGTCAAACTCTTATAAAAAATACTAATTAGTAAACTTTTTACAGAGCCGATAAAATCGAAAGCAAATTTTCTTCACTTACTAAGTGTAATATATGCAATTTAAGAGATTAATAGTGATATACCGCCTTTAAATAAATGACTGCATTCATCATATTTCCTTAATATGGCAGGAATAAAAAGAAAAAAGGACAATTCATAAATACGCAAGCCGATTAAACCTATGAGAAATGTTATCTCCGGGAAAGAATCAGGCAAATAGAAATTGATTGACTTACCTCTCTAAGTTTTCAAATCTATCCTTATCACTTTTTAAAATACGGGAAAGAATATGATTACAGGAAATTATTTTACAAACAATGAAGATCTACTATTACAATTTCAGAGCATTACAGATTGGAAAGAATTAGTCGAAGCATACGAGCATGGATTTACAGATGCAGAGGAATATAAAAAGTCAGGAAACGACAAATTAGCATTTGCCCCATCGACAGTGGATGAAGCGATCGAATATTATAAATCAACACTTGATTCCGTAGGAGATTTAATTGGAAAACAAGTAGCCCCTAAGATGGCAGAGATGGATAAAATTGGTTTAAAATACGATAACGGAAAGGTAATTTTTCCTAAGCCAATGGAAGAAGCGATGAAAGCAATTACAGATGCAGGTCTTCTGCCTTATGGAATTGCTCGTAAGTTTGGCGGACTGGGGATGCCGGCTACTGTTCAAGCTATGGCTATGGAAATTGTTTCCCGCGCAGACGGGGCATTGGCAATTGCACTCGGTTGCTTTAACCTTGCAGAAACAATCGAAAAATACGGTTCAAAAGAACAAATCGAAAAATATGTTCCTCTGATGGCAGAAGGAAAATATTGCGGGGCAATGGCATTAACCGAGCCTGACTATGGTTCTGACCTTCCCAACCTCCAAACAAAGGCAGTAAAGGATGCCAACGGGCAATGGAGATTAACCGGAACTAAACGCTTTATTACTCATGGCTGCGGATTTTCGGACAAACAGTCTATTATCCTCACACTTGCCAGAACCGGAAATCCAACAGGTGGAGCAAGAGGACTTTCTTTTTTTATTGTAAAAACAGAAGACGTATTCATTGCATCTATTGAAAAAAAACTGGGACTCCACTGTTCTCCTACTTGCGAAGTGGTATATGAGAATTCGCCCGCAGAAATAATCGGGGTGGAAGGTTACGGTCTTATCAAATACTCTATGGGTATGATGAACACAGCAAGGCTTTCAATTGCTGCACAGTCTATGGGTATTGCTTCTGCTGCTTATTTTGAAGCAAAAAAATATGCATCCGAAAGAGTGCAGTTTGGAAAACTCATACAGGAAATTCCAGCCGTCAAAAAAATGTTGACTCATATGGATAGAGAAATAGCGGCTATGCGTTGTATACTTCTTGAAGCATCTCGCTCTGTAGATTTATATTTATGGAGAGAAGCTCATTTAAAACATACAGGAGTAGAGGAAAAAGAAATCAAGAAAGACGAGACCATTCGTTTCTGGGAAAAACTAGCCAACCTGTTTACCCCACTCTCTAAATATTACATCTCTGAAACAGCAAACACTATTGCGGATAACGCATTACAAATCCATGGTGGTTCAGGATATACAGAAGACTACGATGTCTCCAAAATTTACAGAGACGCCCGCATTACTAATATCTACGAAGGGACAACGCAACTACAAGTAGTTGGCGCAATTGGTAGCGTGGTAGCGGGAATGTCAGCTACAGGATTTTTAAGAGCGTATTTAGATAAAGAGACTTCTAAGTTTGCTGCAAGTGATCGCTTCCTTAGAGTAAGAAAACTTTTTGAAACAGTAGTAGATAGTTTTTCTGAAATCAAAGAGAGTGCAACTCGTGACTCTCTCGCATTTGAAGTAGTAGAATCAGCTGCAAGATGTATCAATGGTATGCTATTAGAAAGAACCGCATCCCGCCTAACGGATAAACAAAAGTCCGACAGATTAGTATTAGCCGCAGAGTATCATATTGATAGTTTAGCAGCAATCGAATCTAATTTAATTAAAATCCAGGAGCGAGGAAAAGTAGCAGCATAATTTTTTTAATACCTGAGACTGTGTAAAAGCAAAGATTTTACACAGTCCAGACTAAGAATTTTTTCTATTCAAAAAATCTAAAATGATTTGAGCAGAATTCTCGGCACCGTTTTGACTTTTAAATAAGGAACTCATTTTTTTTGCATTCTGCAGATACTCTGAATTATGCGCAACTCTTTCGATTTCTTTTAAGAGTCGTTCCCCTGAATATTCGACCATAGGGATTTTGATTCCAATCCCTGCTCGAACAATCATGTCTAGATTTCCCTGTTGTTCAAATTGAAAAGGAACACCGATTAATGGTTTTCCTGCCCAAACAGAATTTTGAATTGTTCCCTGTCCACCATGAGTGACTGCTAAATCTGCCATTTCATTTACAGGAGTTGCAGGTAAGTACCTGGTTACATAAAATCTGTCAGCGAAAGGACGAAATTCCTCAGGATCTAAAATAGACGTGGTAGCGGCAACTACTCTGTAAGGAGTAGATTTTAATTTTTCAATAGTGGCTCGTAAGATTGTAGGTGTACCCGAACTTCCCATGGCACAATAGATTTTTAATTCTTGTCCGTTAAAAACTTTTTTTACTTCTTCTGGTACTTCTAGTGGTAGATTCGCAAACAAAGGTCCTGTATAAAAATGGTTCAATGGAAGTTTAGAAGCGGATAATCCCGTTATCTCTTCCATATCCGATTCCATATTGGAATCTTTTAAATTGTAATATTAGTTTTTGAATCAATTACATTTATATGCTCTTGACAGCGAATTACATAAAGCTTGGAAGCAGCATCTTGAGGATACATTTTGAGCAACGAATTAAATTCTTTCAAAGAAGAAATGTATTCTTGATTTTGATAGAGTAGAACTGCTTTTTCAAAACTTTCTTTTGTCTGAATTTTTTCGGGGGCATAGTTATCCAGAGAACCTTCGATGATTTCAATTAACGGGATGGATTCTTTTTTTCCTTTTACAAAAAAATCTCCTAAAATACGGTATGGATAATTCTCTAAATTTACTAGTTTAGAAAAAGCGCTATGGCTTATTATGATCGGGGCTTTCAATTCTTTCGTTAATCCTTCTAAACGCGAAGCAAGATTTACAGCATCAGAAATAACAGTCGTATCCATTCTGTTTTCTTCTCCTACTGTGCCTAACATCAAATTGCCCGTGTGAATTCCAATCCCGATATGAATTAAAGTTTGCTTTTTTTCATAGCGAACTTCGTTAAATTTCTTCACTTCCTTTTGAATACTAATTGCAGCGTCAATGGCGGATTCAACTTTTTCAGGAAACAAAGCCATGATGGCGTCACCAATGTATTTATCAATGAAGCCTCCATGACTTCTAATAAGTGGTCCTACGCGACTTAAGTATTCATTGATAAATTGAAAATTATCATTTGGAGTCATTGTTTCAGAAAGATCGGTAAATGACCGTATATCGCAGAAGAGGATAGTCATTGTTCGCTGCGTATTATCTCCCAACTGAATAGAGGTAATACTTTCTTTGTCTAGGTATTGAAGGAATTGCTTGGGGACAAATCTTTCGAAAGCTCGTCCGAGAGAGGCAACTTTTTCTGATTCAATTAATTTTTCTACCAAAGCCTTTTCTCTTTCTAATTTGAGAATATTAATTCTATCGGCTAAGGCAAACGAAAATAAAACTACTTGAACTGTTGACGCAATTTGCATTGAATAGCGGGTAAAAAAACTATCTGGTAAAATATTAAGTACGTTTAATGCGAAAACCAAAGCACCTATAATTACTTCACCCCAGGCTAAAAGATAATACCTAGCTTCCGACTTTCCCTGCCAGTAGCTGATGAGACCAGCGGTTGAGAAAAGAGCTAATGATATTAAAATTATAGGAACATTTGATTTTATGGAAACAGTGATTGGAAACAAAAAAGGAAGAAATAAAATAAGAAAGCAAACCACCATTAACCCAATCAGAACTTTGTGCATTCTAGGCATATTTACTTTTGTATTTAAAAATTGAGTTGTGAAAAGACTTGCGAAGATATTTGTTCCTATAATTCCCCAATGATGAATGCATTCTCCAAAGAAAGGGGAATCCTTCCAGAGATATTGGGTGTCTATTCCGGTAAAGGTAAGCGTTGTCTGTAAAATCCCGCCTACAAGAAATACATAGTATAAATAAGATCTATCCTTAACGCTGAAGTATAAGAATAAATTGTATATGCACATAATCCCCATTAATCCCAAAAAGGCTCCAAAGGCGTACATTACGAGAAGAGAATGAGAAAAAAAACTTTTTGGTTCCCATAGATTTATTGGAATGATAGTCGGTCCATTCATGATGAGTCTAAAATACATTTCATTCTCCGAAAATGCAGGTAACTCAATTGGGAACAAGTAATTATAATGCTCTATTGGGCGTGAGGCAAATGGATGTTGGTCGCCTGTAATAGTTTTGGAAAATTGATTAGTCTCTGAATTATAGAAATAAAATTCTACATCATCATACTGTGCCTGATCTACTTCCAAAATCAGGTTAATAGACTTATCGGAAGGATTTTTAATTGTGAAACGAACCCAAAAAGCTGATTCGGTAACGCCGAAATTAGGAACTTCTTGATTACTCGGAAGGAATTTTTCTGAATAAGGAGTCGAACGAATATCGGAAAATTGTAGAATTTTTTCTGGATCTTCTAAAATAGAAATATGATTTCCAAGAGAAATTTTTTTAGTCCCATCCTTCCAATCGACTATCTCAGAGGCGGATAACCAGGATGAAGAAAAAAGGAAAAACAGAACAACGAACTTAAACAATCGATCATTCCAAAGCATAGTACACTTATTTCCTATTGAATTAGTCATAATATATGAGTGGGAACTTTCTTAGTTTCCCAAATCTAGTCAAGGCTTTTTAATACTTCCATTATAAAAAACCCAGAAAGACGAAATTGCTTCATCTAACATTCCAAAGAAAAAATACCCTACTCAATCCTCGTATTATCCGCCGAAAATTCTCTATTTAATCGAAGCAAGTCTCTAAGCTTAGAAAGTTTTGTGCTCGTGGGATCTACTACTTCACATTCCCGTAAAATTTCTTCTGCCCTACCAAATGCTCCTAGCTCAATTTGAATCTGGACCAGGTTAGTTAAATTTTTAAAGTGATTAGGGTTACGAATCCTTACCCGCTCTGCATAGAAAGCCGCTTTCTCGTATTTCTTTTCTAGTTTATAAATATGACCAATGATAAATAGAAATTCAGTATCCGATGGATTTTGATGGATATAATCCAAACCATATTTTAAAGCATCTCTAAAATTTTTAGAATTATAATTTTTGACTGCTAAATTTTTAAGGGCGCGTCCGTCGAAGTCTTCCCCTTTATAAGTGATACGAATTAACGAATAATCGTCTGTAATCGTTCCTCGCTCAGTTGTAATCTCATAAATTTTTTTTAAATCACCCTTTGCCTCGGTGACTATCTTCAAAAATTCTCTTTCGTCATAATTTATATTTCTATCAGAAATAGAATGAATAGGCTTGTCTTTTAATTCAAAGTCATCCCGACCATCGGAGCCTATAAAAATAGTATCACCGCTTTTCATTTGATAAAGATTTACAAAAACTCTTCTGGCGTTAATCGGACTTCCTAATTTAGAAAAATAATTTTCTGTTTCAATAAAATCAGTAATTCCATCTCGGTACAAAACTGTCCAGGGATGCTCTGCATTGATATAATACAAAAGTCCAGTAGCTTCATCTATAAGACCGATGACTGAGGATACTAACATACTGCCGTCAAAGGTAAGAAATACTTTGTGAAGTTCAATGAATGCATTTTTAATCCATCTTTCAGGAGACTGGTCTTTCATCTGGATACTTTGATTTGTCCGCTCGATGATAGAAAAGAAAACGGAGCCAAACACAATCGCACCACCGGCTCCCTGTAAAGATTTTCCCATGGAGTCGCAATTGAAAAATAAAATATAATTCTTACCGTTGAGTTCTAAATTTTGCGTATGACAGAGATCTCCACCAATTTCATATTTCTTTCCATGAAATTCAAATTTTTTCTTCTGGCTAATTAGAAATTCTAATTCAATGTTTTCACTCTTTCCATGATTTACAATAAATGGTTTTAATAAAAGTGAGGTTAAGAAGTAGTCGCCGTCCTGTTGGTTTTTTAAAATGTTTACCGTGTTCAAAGTAGACTGTAATTCATTGGTTCTTTCTTCTACTTTTTGCTCTAAATGCTCCGAGTAATCTTCTAATTTTTCTTTTGATTCACGAATTGATTTTACCATCGTATTAAAAGATCCAGTCAAGTAACCAATTTCATCTTGCACTTTTACTGGAACAGTAATATTCAAATCTCCTTTACGAACTTTTCGTAAACCTTCGAGTAAATCATTCAGTGGAGAAACTAAAGCCCCCGAAAGAAAAAGCGGCGTGCCAAATAAAATCATCACCATGGCTATCGCTAGCGCATAAAACAATTTAACCGCTTGTTCATGAATAAATTTTCTGTAGTCCAGGTAAGAAAAGCCAACTTCATACATTACATCATTTCCCTTGCCCATAAAATGAAATGCAATTAGCGCTTCTTTGGTTCCTGAAACTTCTCTAAATTTTCTATCCTCGATACTTTTCATTTTGACAAGAAACCGCAGGACTTCTTTTTTCAACTCGGCTCCATTTTTATCCGTTTTGGATAAATGCTCTTGGATAGCTGATTTAAAAGGAGCAAACTCCTCTTTTTCTTTATTCAAAAAGTCTTCTATTTTTAATCTAAAGTCAGCATCCGAAAAACCCTTGATTTTATTGTACCGGTAGAACAAGTAAGTTTCTTTAGAGCGGAGAAATTCTACTAGTTTTTTTCCTGCATTCTTCTCGTCTGGAGATAGAGTCTGTAAATAGTTAAGGATAAGATTGATATACCCCTTTGAATATGTATTATCCTTGCTATTTATATTTTGTAAATATTCTTTTAACTGGGTAGGAGCTAGGCTTTGCGACTCCAATAGTTTTAATAGATAAGCATTGTTTGCCTCTGTCTTAAAGCTATCTTCCGGCAAATCTTCAGTGAATGTGCGGTAAATAAAGTTTGCCTGGTTGTCTTTGGGTCGATATTCGATTATATAACGAAGGTCTTCTGTTTTTTTATCACTAAGTAAAATAGAATTTAACTCTGCTAAATGTAAAAGATCATAGACTTTGTCCCTGTCTTTCATTACTAGATTGGAAGTTAAATTAAATATCAGAATAAAACTCAGAAAGCTAACACTGATTATCTTGAAAATAAAACTAGTCTTATCACTCGTATTATTTATAAATACTGTCAAAAAAATAAAAAATCCAATCGTAGCGAGTACGCAGTAGTAGCTCATGAATACTTCTCTATTGATAATTCCCATCCGATTCATTAGGCTAAGTGGAATAGGAATAATAGAAATTCCAATTTGTCCTAGAAATATTAGAAGATATGCTTTTCGCAGTGCGCCTCTAGAAATAAAAGCATACCAGAGACAAATAGAAGAAAAAAGAAAAACAATCACAAGCATCACAAGACCGGCGAGTTTTAAGTATTCCGGAATTTGAATTTCATAATAATGTGCTTCGAAATCATAGACAAGTTCAGGGGATTTTGACCAGAGAAAAAATAAATAAAAGATTAATAGGAGGGTAATGGCTAACTCAACGATAAATAGAATTTTTGCAAAGCGGGGATGTTTTAATTCAGGAAAATTTAAAATAAACTGCGTATGAAGAACATTACTGAATACCATAACGGAAATAGAAAGTATTCTTGGAAGCGCTGACGGATAATAAGAAGATTGCGATAGAACATAACCAAGCGCAAAGATGCTCGAGGTAATACTAACAAAGACTAATAGATTTGCAGCGCGGGATTTGTTTTGTATTACTAAAAAAAAGATTGTGCAAGCTATCCATTGTATTAGTGCCATAATAGATGCAAGTGCATAATAGTTTAAATACAGATGTTCGAACATTCTTGTTTCCTCTACAACCTAGGATTGCAAATGATTCTTAAAATTACAATCTAGAAATTTTTAATTTAGAAATAGAATTTCAATAAACGAAAAACTCTTTGCATCTCAGTGATTTCTCTGTGTTTCTCAGTGTAAAAGAAAAGAGTTTCACAGAGGGCAGAGAGAAGTCACCGAGCACGCAGAGAGGTTCCGGGTTTGGCTGTAGATTTGTCCAAATTTTTATGCTAAGTAGCTATGATTTTTTAAAGCATAGAATTTATTAAATCGCCAAGACATTCCACTCTTCTAACTCCAGCTTTCTCTTCTTTGGAAATCCAAAAACTTGTCCAGCCCATTTTTTCGGGCGGATAATAGTCATATTCCAATTTGTCCCCTACATAAAAATGATTTTCCGGGGTAAGACTGGTAAGCCGCATTGCTTCTTCAAAGATTAAAGGAGAAGGTTTTTCATAGCCAAATTCTGCTGATATAATTACATGCTCGAAGTGTTGGATTAAATTCAGATTTGTCAGAAGAGATCGCAGACGTAAATCCCAATTGGAAATAATTCCAAGTCCAATTTGGTTTTCTTTTAAAAAATCTAACAAGTCGTAAAAAGTTGGATCGACAACCCAGTTATTCGGATCATCAAACTTTGCAAAAATTTTTTCGTATATACTGTCTGAATTAATTTTAGTTCCTGCAAGACGAAATAAAAAAGAATCAATCAAATCTCTCCACCATCCGGTATGACCTTTTGGATGTAAAGAATATCTATCCACATAATCTGCCGGCAAATTAGAAGAAGCCTCTCTCCAAGCTAATTTAAAATGCTTTTGTATTTCGTCTTTCTTTACTTCCTTTATAATTCCATGCTCTTCTAAAACACCCGCATACATTTCCGAAACGGAATAGCGAAGTTTTATCAGCGTATCGCCAACATCAGTATATAGAAATTTTTTATTCATAGTTTAAGCAAACACAAGAGGAGAAAAAGAACAAGAAGAAATTTTTGATTTTGTATTTTACAAAGTCTTATGGTTTCTGTCAATGGAATTATGAAAAGAAAATTTATCGTAACCGGCGGCGCAGGGCTAATTGGATCTAATATAGTAAGAGAATTAAACCAAATGGATGAAACAGATATTCTCATAGTAGATCACTTGGGAAATTCTGAAAAATGGAAAAATCTTTTAGACTTAAAATACAAAGACTATATCGAAAAAGAAGATTTCTTACACCGCGTCCAAACCGGAAACCAGTTTAAAAAATACACCCATACGATTCATATGGGAGCTTGCTCTAGCACAACAGAGACTAATGCGTCTTACCTCATACAAAATAATTTTGAGTACACAAAAATTCTTTGCGACTACTCACTCTCGAACGAAGCTGATTTTATCTATGCATCAAGTGCTGCGACTTATGGCGATGGGGCTAATGGATACGATGATAGGGCAGACATTTCAAATTTACGTCCACTCAATATGTACGGGTATTCCAAACATATGTTTGATTTGTATGCAAGACAAAAAGGCTTCGCAGATAAAATCACAGGATTAAAATTTTTCAACGTGTTTGGGTTTGGAGAAGCGCATAAGGGAGATATGCGAAGCGTAGTTCTGAAAGGTTACGAACAAATTAAATCGACTGGCACTTTAAATCTATTCAAGTCGTATAATAGCGAGTATGCTGATGGTGAACAAAAAAGAGACTTCCTCTATGTAAAAGATGCCGCAAGAATTACACTTTTCTTATTACTAGAAAAAAAATACGGACTCTTCAATCTAGGTCGTGGAATTGCAGAAACCTGGAATGACCTTGCTCGCTCTTTATTCAAAGCAATGAATTTACCGGTTACTATCAATTATGTGGACATGCCTGAAAGTCTTCGTCCTAAATACCAATACTATACGAAGGCAGAAACCGACAAGCTTATCACTACCGGTTACGCGGAAGGATTTACAACTCTGGAAAATGCTATAGCGGAATATATGAGTATGCTGTGATGAAAAATCATTTACTAGTTAACGCTTCGATTCCATCCCAGTTCTCAGGCACTCCATTTTTCTTGTAGTGTTTCGATCGCTTGTAATAAATCATCGCGGCTTTGTCTTCTCTATTTTTTAGTAATATCTCTCTGCATATATTCATAGACGTAAAAAAATCTGCCTTTTGAAATGCAGCGATTGCTTCTTCGAGTGGTTTTGCCGCATTTAATTTTAATTTTTTAACTTCGTCTTTTTCATTGTCAAATATTTCATAGAGAGTCACTGGATCTTTTTTTCCTTTTACTTTTACAATATCTACAAACCGAAGAGAATATTTATCTTTTTGCTTACTTCCTTCGAGTGCAGTCTGGCTAATCAAAATTGGCGCACCGTATACTTTAGTGAGACTTTCAATTCGAGATGCTAAATTCACAGCATCCGCAATTACAGTTCCATCCATGCGCTCGCTTTCGCCTATCGTTCCAAGCATTAGGTTTCCCTTATGAATTCCAATCCCAATTTGAATCGGTGCAAATCCAAATTCCTGTCGTCTCAGGTTCCACTCGGAAACTTTTTTATGCATCGCAATTGCAGATTCTATCGCGTCATCAATCGAACCGGCAAAGAGCGCCATCACTGCATCGCCTATATATTTATCTATGAATCCATTATGCTCCCTGATAACAGGTCCCACTTTATTCAAATAAGAATTGATAAAATCAAAATTTTCTTTGGGAGTCATATTCTCTGATAATTCAGTAAACGCTCTTATATCTGAAAAAAGTATGGTCATTTCCTTTTGGATTTGGTCTCCTAAATTTACATCGAGGATACTTTCTTTTTCTAACATCTTCAAAAACTCAAATGGCACAAAACGCCGAGAAGCCGCATTAAAATTGGAAAGGTCTTCGTTTAATTTTTCTGTGTTATTGTGAAGAGCGACAAACCTATTCGCAAGAATTAGAGCAATGGAGATTACAAAAAAAATAAATACATAAGTAGAGACTGTCGGAAAATTAATAATAGCCCGTCCACTTAAAATATCTAGCACAATAGAAATAGCTAACAATAGAATACTAGCTATCATTAGCATTGCATCTTTATTTTTTTTAGACAAAGCTTTAAATAAAATTGCGAGAATTCCAATGGCATAAAATATCCAGAAAGGTTGCACAATTAAATTGAAATAGCTATCCCATAACTCTACGTCTGTTGTTAGCCATACTACGAATAAAGCAGAAATAGGTATAAGATTAAATAAAATAAAAATAATATCCCACCACTTCTGAATGGCAAATCTATATTCTTTATAAAAATATTTTATAAAAAAATATAAATTCGGGAGGATTAGAAACAAAACCGAATATTGGATTTTTTTTAAGTAATACAATTCGAATCCATATTCATATTTGAATTGTGTGCGAAGTGTACTGTAAACCACAAGTGCCGCAGTAAATAAACCAAAGTATAAATTTTCTTTGTCCTGCCTTCTTCTAAAAAAGAAAAGTAAAAAATAAGCGCTTACTGTCGTATATACCATTAGAGCAAGCACCTGTAACATATTTTCTAAGTAATAGGTTTTTAAAATTTGCGGGGTCGGACCGATCTCAACTTTGTCACGGTAGATTCCTGATTCTGTATCAATTATTCCCTTTACTACGATAATTAAAACGTTAGTTCCCATAGGTTTTAATAAATCCGGTGGCAAATGGTAAATCCGAACTCTATCGTAAGCCTGGGGAAGAGTCGAATCCCAATCTCCTGTTTTGCCAATCAGGACACCGTTGAGATATGCCTCATCCCTATCACTAATTTCTCCCAGGCGAATGCTTAACTCTCTATTTTCCTTCGAAGAATTGTAAAATACCTTTCGATAAATAGAAATATTTTTACCTTTTTCTATTCCAGCGTTTCCTACTAAATTACTTGGAACTAAAACAGATTTCCAACTTTCACTTGGAATGTCCAGGGCATTTTCGACCGCCTCACTTTCCTGACGGATAATTGCTCTTATCTCATCTAGGTTCTTTATAGCTAAAGGCTTTGCCCACCATGTATGTTTTTCTGTATTTGCTAAGGAGAAAATTTCTTCTTCGCTTATGGTTTGCACATCAAAGGCATATAGTCCTTGGATTAAAAAAAAGAGGAATAGCGCTTTTTTCATTTCCGCATCCTTAAAATATAACTTTGAACAAGCGGTATGATCCTATCTCCTTCTTTATTGATCTGGAGAACCATATCCGCATGGTCATAGGAAGGAATTATTTTCACTTCGCCTTTTGCTTTAGACTTAGTTAGTTTTTCCATTAGCATTTTAGATTGATCAATCGCAAATGCATAATCCTTTTCTCCGAATAGGTATAGTGTATCTAAAGATTTATTATCTAGATAGGTAATAGGAGAACTTTTAGAATACTCGTTAGTATCCGCTCCAAACATCGGGATTGTCAATTCACGGTTAAAATCATCTTCTTTATTCTCCCGCATATGAGCGATATCTAAAATAGGAGATAATGCAATTATACCTTTTACAGTATTCGGCTTTTGAATGCTGTGCATGATTGCCAGATGCCCACCTGCCGAGTGTCCCATTAAGTATACATCTTCAAAACCATACTTGAGGCTATTTTTATTAGCCCACTCAATGACAGATGCAATATCATTCAATTGACCGTCTAACTTAGCCTCCGGAAATAAGCGGTAATTCGTTATTATACACCCTATACCCTTTTTTGCTAATGCAATTCCTATATTGTGGTATAACCCCGTGAACGCACGAAGATACGTTTTATCTTGGTTTCTCCAAAACCCCCCGTGAATAAAAATAACTAACGGAAAACTTTTCTTTCCAGAAGGCAAAAATAAATCTAAACTATGCTTCGGATTAGAATCATTTACATAAAATATATTTTCAATTCTATTTACTTGCTCCTTTACACTTGAATAATCAAAGCTGTGACAAGAAATGAAAGTAAAACAAAATACAAAAAAAGTAATCTTCATAAATTCTCCGGTAAATGAAATGACCTAGACTAGCTAAGTTTTAAATATAGATTATCCCAATTCTCTCTGTCTCGGTGCCGGCGCCTGTGCTGAGCGATAGTCGAAGCATGGCAAATCTCTATTCCCAATCACATTGTTTCAAAACAATATCTTCAATCTTCGCAATACTAGGATTATCCCCGCAGAGAGGGCAGGCTGTATTTTTAGGAATAGAAATTTTTCTAAACTCCATTGTCTTGGCATCGACTGAAAGAATACTACCGAATAGCCCCTGATCTAACCCTAATAGAAATTTAATAGATTCAGTCGCCTGTATTGATCCAACCAGACCTGCGACACTTCCGATTACTCCCGCTTCGGCGCAATTGGGAACACTGTCAGCATCGGGGGGAGAATGAAAGATACATCTATAACAAGAAGTAACATTTGGCTTAATCCCCAGAACCTGTCCTTCGAATCGCAAAATTCCGGCTATAATAAGGGGAATATTTAGAAAATGGCAGGCATCGTTTACTAAGAATTTTGTTTCGAAATTATCAGAGCCTTCTAGAATTAAATGAGAGCCCTCGAAAATTCTTTCGATATTAGAAGCGTTTAATCGTTCGTTATGCGATACAATTTTTAGATTGGAATTGAGATTCGTAATTACGTCAGCAGCTTCTTGCGACTTATACTTGTTAACCGACGATGTGCTATAAAGAATTTGGCGTTGGAGATTTGTCAAATCAACTTTATCCGAGTCAATGATTCGAATCTCTCCCACTCCCGCAGCGGCTAAGTAGTATAAGGCGGGACTTCCGAGTCCCCCTGCCCCTACTACTGTTACGACAGAGTCTTTTAATTTCTCTTGCCCCTTCCTGCCAACCTCGGAAAGTAAAATATTCCTGGAATAACGTGTAAGTTCTGGTGCACTTAACAAGGATTACTCTTTAAACTTTTTTTTGATTCTATCAATTACATCAGCCACAAATTCATCGCCCCTGTGGTTGATATCTGAATACTGCACCGCTGATTTAGCATCAGGCTCATACCCATTTTTAATCGCAATATTTAAAATAGAAATAAGGCAAGCATAAACCACATCTGAATTGGATTCCGACATGATTTTATTTTTTAATGCAGTAGTAGAGCTTCCTTTCTCTTGTATATAACCGAGCGCATTTGCGCAGGCAACGGCTACTCGTGAGTTGTCGGCAGATTTTAATGCTTCTTGTATTTCCGAAACATATTTCTTTTCTTGCTTTTCTTTTCCTAAGAAATTACAAGCTGCCATCTTATCAGAATCCGTTCCCGATGATAAATTTTTCACATGCACCTCAATAGGAACCTCAGCCAATAGAGAAACGCTAATTAGAAAAAAACAAATATGGAAAATAAATTTAATGAACATATACCCTCACTATCAATTATTTTTTAAATTAATTCAAAGCGAGTTTCTGTGCAATGATTTTCTGAATTCCTAAAGAAACATCTCTTGTTAAATATTAAGCTAGAGAGAACTTAAGTCCTTTTGATTTTAAAGAAAAAGACTTGTCAAAAAATTTCACTTGCATATTTTTAAGCATTCAATTATTCTTACTGCATAAATTAAGAGAATCTATGAAAAAAATACTATATTACCTAGTAATTACCGCAATATCATTTCAATTAATTGTTTGCAGTTCGCAAGAAGTTAAAGAAGAGCAACCAGACGATATTCTAGAAGAGGAACTCAGGGCAGAGGCTGAACCCATTCGAGAAATAAGAGAACGTGATCTAAAAGAAGAAGTCAAAAAGCCAGTCAGAAAAAGATAAAGGATTAAGTAGTTGCTTTCAATTGAAAAAATTCTTCTAGCTTTATTACCAATCCCTCTCTCAATACTTTTATACCAAAGGCATTTTCTTAGAAATTCACGTTACAGTATTTATTTAGATGCTTTTCTTTACGGAGTGTTACAGGCTGCATTACTTCTTTTAGCATTTCCCTGGTTAGATGATTACATTGCCAGTGATACAAAAATTTTTACAGGCTTCATCAACGCAGCATTGTTCGAAAAGACGACTGCATTTTTATTCTTATATTATTTACTGAAAAAACAATACTCCAAGCTAAATGTAAACGAAAGTGTTTGCTTTGGAATGTTCTTAGGAATTGGATTTTCCGCACTGGAAAATATGTTTTACGCAATCCAAACCAATTCATCTATGATTTTTCTAAGGATGTTCACATCTGTTCCGCTTCATATTACTACATGTGGGATAATAGCCTATTACCTTGCACTCAGGCAGGCATATTACACACCTCTTAACAGGACAATCAATCTAGTCTATGCTTATACTATCCCACTTTTATTTCATGGAATTTATGATTCATGCCTATTAATCGGAAATGAAATTACCTATGTGATAGGACCAGAACTAGTTTTTTTAATCCTTGCCTTAGAATACCTAATGGCACGGGCACTTGCTCTTCCTCATACTAAAGAATTAGAAATACAAAAACTTTCTCTGGAAGACTGGGAGGCGATTCAACTTCAGCCGCAGTATGAACGCTGGATTATCCGCTCCATGGGCAAAAAGAATGCAGAATTCGTTCCCTTCTTTTCCATTTCAATTGATATAAAAAGAGGAATAGCAATCGCATTATTGCTCTTTGTATCCGTTGTATTTTATTTTTTTCAAACACAGTTAATTTATATATTTGATTTGAAGCTAAATGATTTTGAAATGATTACTCTATTTGCCATTTACCCCATTGTGCTCGGGTTTAATTTATTTTTACTCGGAGCTATTAACCCTGAATATTTCAAGAATAGTATTATAAGTATCCCCATAATTATGGAAGTGAATGTAGAGCAAGGCTTAGATACAAAATCTATGGTTGGATCAGAAGTTTCCTCTTTTAATAGTTTTCTTAGAACATTTGATACTTTAGAAATTGGACATGAACTCGAAATATCTTATCTCTATTCCGATTTCAAATCGCCTACAATAAAAGGAACTGTCATCTGGGATAACCATGAAGATTTCGAACGACCAATGGGCAGTATCATTCGCTTTGATACACTCCCAAAAGGATTTCATAGATTTTTATTTCAATATCAACTTTACAAACTAGGAAAAGGAATTTTATACAATCTAAAATTTCCTGGCTTTAAAAAGATTCGAAAGCTATTCGTAAAAGAATCTACCGTAATGGAGCATAATAACTATTATACCGCAGGAACAATTCTCTTCAAAGAAAGCGAGAACGGCAGAAAGTTTTATCTCCTAAAGAAAGGCAGCATCGAGATTTGCAAGCACACAGAGTCAGGAGAAAAAATCACTCTTGGATTTGTAGAATCAGGAGAAATTTTTGGTGAGATGTCAATTCTTGGAAACCAGCCGAGAACTGCAAGTGCTGTTTGTATGACAAATTGTGTCGTAGCGACAGCAGATGGAGATAACCTCGAGGCACTCATTAAGGGTAATCCCGATTTTTCTCTTAAACTAATTCAAACTCTGGCAACGCGTATTGGATATTCAGAGAGATTGCTAAAAAGTAGAATTCAGGAAATAGAAGACCAACTGAATGAAGAAAAGCACAAGAATAAAATTTTAGAAGAAAAACTTAATTTATTCCCACCTCCTCCCGCACCCATCATTGGTCCGGAAATTTCACAGCACTCGAAATACCGAAAGCGTCGCAAAAAATCAAGTAAGCAAAATGGTAACAGCCAGTAAATTGTTTAAGGATAAAAAAATCAGATAGCCTATCGGTTAAGTAAAGCCTATTCTATCGCAAAACGAGTGCAATAGAATAGGAATAAGTTTATTCTACTTTTTTTCTTCAGTAGAAAATTTAAAAGGTAGGTAAGCAGGACAAAACTTAAATGCTGCTGTTCCAATGAAGATAACTCCAATTAGCCCGAACCAGGAAGAAAAATAAACTCCTGCGGCTATAACGAGTAATCCTAATACCCCTCTTATAATTCTATCAGTATTTCCCATATTACATTTCATAGTTTTAATCTCCTTAATCCTATTTTACCTCAGGCATATCCGAAAGCCCGCCACCATTTACAATGTTTTTAAATCCATTTGCTTCTAAAATACTCTTCGCCTTAGAAGATCTTCCACCGGATCTACAGTATACAACAATTTTACGCTCTTTGTCGCCAAACTCTTTTAGTCTAGACTCGACTTGATCTACAGGTATATTCTTTGCATTTGCATAATGACCGGTAGAAAATTCCTCACCGGTTCTAACATCCACAATCAAAGCTCCATCCTTAATATGGCTAATCACTTCTTTCTTATCCACAGCTCCTACTCCTCCATTAAATAATCTTAAGGCAAGGAAAATTCCAATGACTCCCATTGCCAAGTAAATTAAATTTGTAAAATTCATTTTCATACATACCATAGGGGGTATTATATAGAAAATAGCAAGCATTATTTTTTTTATTTGACCTTTATAGGATAGTGGGTATACTATCATATAAATTGAGAAGGTAGAATATGACTAAACAAAGAACTGATTTAATTTCAAGACTAAGCAGAATCCAGGGACAACTTGAAAGCATTAAAAAGAGCCTTGAGTCTGATATGGATATGGAATGCATTAAAACGATGCACTTAATAAAAGCTGCTAATAATGCCATCAAGAAATTTGGGGAAGCTTATGTTTCCAACCATATGGATGAATGCATGAGCGGAAAAAACCCCAAAAAGAATATTGAGAAAGAACTAAAATCTGTAATAGAGGCAGCATTTACTTTGTAAAAGTAAAATTCTTCGTAAATACTTCCATAAATTCTTCTTCCTTTTCGTGACTAATGTCTAGACCAAGAGAATGAAGAGAAACCATGTTAGTCGCATCCGCTCCACATGGATTAATCATTTGAAACACAGCTAAGTCATTACGAAGATTTAAAGCGATACCATAGCTTGTAAAGTAGGATTTAAAATAGATTCCCATCGAAACTAGCTTCTTATTCGGATTAGAAGCTAGATAGAGTCCCGGTCTAGTTTTATCTGAAATGACTGTAAGCCCCCAAACTTTTTGGATGGATTCAATAGTACAATTTGTTAGAGTCTCTAGGTAAGAGCCAATGGTAATTTCTCTTTTTTTTAAATCAATATGGGGGTAAATGACAAGTTGACCGGTTTCATGAGCCGTTAGGTCCCCCCCCCTTTCTACTTGATAAAACTTGACACCCTTCTCTAGTAAATATTCTTTGCTGACGAGTAGATTTTGAATATTGTAGTTGCTACCAGCCGTTATCGTAGAAGTATGCTCTAAAAAGATTACAATTTCCCTTCTTTTTTTTCTTAGGGAAAACTGCAATTTAACGTATCTATTATAGGGAACGGAATAAATTTTTTTTGTAGATTTCATTATATCTCATACGCCATGGAAAAACTTCTTAGCTCAGTCTATTACATCATTCAGAATTATCCAGCAAAATTGGATAGAAAAAATTTGTCTAAACTCCTTTACTATTCAGATGGAGTTTTCTTTCAAAGACATACAGAAATGATCACCAAAGAAAAATACATTCGCCTTGAAGATGGACCGGAGTTAATCAACCTTAATCTTGCTATTGTTCACTTAATTGGGAATGGAATAATTACTGTTGAACCCGATATCACTGCCATTTCAGAGCGAATCGATAAATTCTACCTTAGAACTGTTTCTAGTATGACTTTAAATCTTGAAAAAGAAGAAATTCGAATTTTAAATAAAGTTCTCAAAGCATTCAAAGACGGTGTTAAGAATGAGGATAAGCAATATCCAAACCTCTATGAAAATTATGTGATTACCCCTATTTACGGGGAAATTATCTTTTCAGAGAAAACAATTAACACAAAAATTCACATTTTTAAGAAAAAAAGTCTTTTAACCTTGTCTGGAAAAATATTTAGGGTATTATTCGAATCATAATGCTAATCACAATTTTAAAAAGCAAAATCCACCGTGCATCCATTACGGACGCTAATCTAAATTATATTGGAAGCCTCACAGTAGATTTGGATCTTATGGATGCAGCAGAAATGATTGAATACCAGCAGGTTGCCGTGGTAAATATCAACAATGGGGCAAGGCTCGAGACTTATTTAATCAACGGGAAACGTGGCTCTGGAGAGATTTGCCTTAATGGCGCCGCAGCAAGGCTAGGAGAGCCCGGTGACAAAATTATCATTATGACCTACGGTTTGGCTGACGAAAAAGAAATTCCACCGAATTACGACCCAATAGTCGTGCATGTTGATAGTAAAAACCAAATTATCCAGCCTTAAAAACTTTATCTTTTTGGTTTCAATATTTGCCTTTACATCTAATTATATTGTTAGAAAAATACGATAATAATTAATATTACACCAACGGATGACTCAAATCTATGAATAAACTATTTAAGTACCTTTTCTTATCTCTAACCATTTCATTGTCTCTTACTTTATTTGCCCAGGAACCAGCGAAGAATACAGCTCCTCCTGCGAAAGACGGGACAAAAGCGGATGCAAAAAAAGATGATGCTCTAGCTCTACAAAAGGATTATACTCCGATTGCTCAATTGGATCCTTCTTTTAAAGTAAACGGAATTTCTTATCTGCGCAGGTCTGCACACAATGGAAAAGGAGATGTTCTAGATGTGCAAATCAACATCGCAAATAATGAACCCTCTACAAGAGACTATTCCATCTACGTTCTAGCTTATCATGAAACAAAGATTCCAGTTGTGAATCCACTCGCTCCACCTCCGGTCTGGAGAGAAAACGATCCAAATAAAAATAATACAACAGTAGACTTCTCCGTTCTCTGCCCTGAAAAGATCACTCCAGAAGATGTATGGGGAAAAGACGGACTAAAAGCAAAGCAAGATAAATCTGAATCTGAAAAACTAAAAGGATTTACTTATGTAGTTGGTGAACCAAGCCTAAACGAATACATGCTTTACCTTACAAAAAAACCAGAGAAAGCATTGAAATTCAAACTCTACTCAGAGCAAGTAGAGCCAAGTAAAACAACAGAATCAAATTATAAGAGTGATGAAGCAGAATTAAAACGTGATATGAACAACACTGCCGCAACGAAACACACATACACAGTCTTTAATTCTAAATACAAAACTACAATCAACACTCATCACTATTCCGAGCATAGACCAAACTTCTTTTTCTTCAATAGAGTAGCAGTTTTAATCTTTGACTCTAAAAACGCTCTTGTTTACAGAAGCATCGAAGACATAGGTAAAAAAAGAGAGCATAGATAAACTTTTAACTAGTAAAATCTAATAACGGTTTTCCTCACCCCGGTATTGCTCTAAGCGGTATCGGGGTTTTTAGTTTTTATACGATTAGTCACTAGAAAGAAATTCAAAGTATCTATCTGTAAATTTATCCTTGCATCTAAAAAACCAGAAGATACTAGCTTTATGGGACTTGCACAGGAAAAGAAATTCTATTCACCGGAAGAATATACGGAATTCCTGACTAAAAAACTTTCCTTCAACTTAGGTCGAAGTCTTGATTTGTGTTCGGTTACATTTTCTACTTTCCCGGCTTCTTTTCGTAATCTTCTTTGTTCTTCTTCGGGAAGTTTACTAATTTCCTGGCATTCTCTTGTGCAGCAATCAGCAAACTCTTTGGCGCAGTCTTCGCATTGGATAAATAATAGATGACAACCATCATTAGCACAGTTTACGTGCCGGTCACTTGGCTTTCCACATTGGTGGCAACTACTAATTATCTCCTCGCTGATTCGCTCTCCTAGCCTTGCATCGAATACAAAATTCTTTCCTTTGAATTTGGATTCGAGACCTAATTCTTTTACTTCTCTCGCGTAAGAAATAATTCCACCGAAAAGTTGGTTTACGTCTAGAAAGCCTTTATGCTTTAAGTAGGCACTTGCTTTTTCGCAGCGAATTCCGCCTGTGCAATAGAGTAGAATTTTTTTGTCTTTCTTATCTTCGAGTAAATCTACAATAAGCGGAAGCTCTTCTTTGAATGTGTCAGCATCGGGTAATATTGCATTTTCAAAATGCCCTACTTCACTCTCATAATGGTTTCTTACATCTACTACAACTACGTCTGGATTTTCTAGTGCTTTGTTAAACTCTGCGGCTGATAAGTGTTTACCTACATTAGAGGAATCAAAGCTTGCGTCATCGAGTCCATCTGCAACTATTTTGGGTCTGACTTTTATAATAAGTTGATAAAAAGATTTACCATCATCTTCAATTGCGATCTTTAACGGCATATCCTTCAAGTAAGAGATTGTATCTAGATGTGATTGAAACTTTTCAAAGTTAGCCTCTGGAACGCATAACTGAGCGTTAACTCCTTCTGTTGCAAGATAAATTCTACCGAATACACCTAATTCGCCCCATTCCTTCAAAAACTGAGTTTGAAGTTCTTCAGGGTTTTCAATTTTACAATATCTATAAAAGGAAAGCGTGATTCGTTTAAAATCCTCTGCCTTTAACTTTTTCTTTAATTCTTCTTTGCTTAAAATCCCTTGTTTCATTGGTTAAATCCTATTCACCTTATGCAAGGTGAATGACCAGCGTTCCCAGCGCTGATGATGGGGTCACACCTAACGGTGGGTTCGCTGCTGCGAGCTATTAGCTTTATTGATTCGTTAGATTTATTTAATATTCCAAATTTCATTAAAGAACCTATTTATTTCCGTAAACTGAATTACTCAGCAGGTTTTTCTTTTCCTGCTTTAAATAATCCCAGGTACATTACAGCGAGGCTAGGTATTGAAATACAAAGTAGGATAAACAAATACCCAAGCCATTTCTTATTTAGATAATCCTGGTAATTTTCAATTGTTCCCGTACAAAGACTATGTGCTGTTTGGATTTTTAATGGGTCTAAAGAAGTGATTTTTCCTACTGCAGAAACACTTACGCCGGCAGGAATTCCAAGAACCCTACTCTTCTTTGGAATGGAATCAGAAATTTTTACATCATCCCCACACGGCAAATAGTCATCTGCCACAGAAACTTCAAACTCTGGAACATTTTCTACTTTTACTAAAACAGGTTGTAAGTATAATTCTTCTTTTATCCACTCCGAACGTTTTCCATTTTGCCCTTTGCGAAATACCTCTTTGACGGCTAATACGTATTCGTCTTTAACCTTCGGATTTTTCTCTGCTAAAATTCCTGAAAATTTCACAAAATCATTCGTTTTAAAATTAGAAAAAGAGTTCGCTTCGAGTAATTTTGCAGAGTCAAATAAGTCTTTTCTATCATCCTTTAAAAAAAAATTTAAAACAAAAATGGAAAATAATAACGGGATTAAACCCCCAATAATTAATATATAGTCTCTTTTCATTCGCTTGCCAGTCTCAACTTAAATAATTTACGTTTACAATACTTTGGACGGAAAGAAATTAGGAAAGACAAATATTGTAGAAGTTTATTTAAAGAAAAGAAAACCCAATAACGAGGATCAAATGAAGAAAAAGCAGCTTCTGATTAACTTAACCTTATCCCTATTTTTTATTAGTTATACTGCCTGTGCAAGCCACAGCCCGAGAGCAGATAAAGTCAAAGCAGTAATTCCACAAAAATTTCTAGTGATCGGGCATCGCGGCACCGGTGACAATTCCATTGCCCCAGAAAATACAATGTCCTCTTTCAAATTTGCAGCTAAAAAT
>JANMOF010000226.1:0-16163 GCA_031368925.1 Leptospiraceae bacterium | reverse complement strand
TCTTTTTCAAATGCACTGAAATTTAACTTAGCGGCTAAGATTGTTTGTCCAACACTATCATGTAGCTCTCTTGCTATTTTTTGTCTTTCATTTTCCTGGAGTTTAAGAAGTTTAGAATGTAAGTTGAATACTTTTTTTTGGAGTTTTTTAATATCTGTAATGTCTTTTAATATAATCCCGATTTCATTTGCGAATCGAAAAATAGAATACCCAAATACTTTTTCTTTTATTTTAAATTCACAATTTCCAATGCGTTTAGTCTTAGAGAGTTCTATTTTCTCTAAGAAGATTTTCTTATCTGATTTAGAAATTGGGAATGCTTGGAAAAAAGAAACTCCGGTTATTTCCAATTGGTTTGATTTGAATTCATCTAGCAAAGAACGATTTGCATAGCGGATGATTAAACTTTCATCCATTGTCAAAAGGGGAGAAATACTTGCAAGTAGACTACTGAAATTCACAACAGAGGGTGTTGCCGTTATAACTTTCTTTTTATTTTTTAAAATAACTTTTCCCACATGCAATAGTTTCTATTGCGCGCAGGAAAAGTCAAAAGGTTTTTAGTTGGAAGGAAATACGTAATTAGAATTAGGAAAATTATACCAGTCCAGGTCAAGAGTTCCTTTTGATTCATACCAGGATTGAAACTTAGAATAAGAAGTTCTTGCATCTGTGCTTTCATAAGGCCATTTCCAATTTCCAGGAATCATAACTGCCCATGGAAATCCTTTCGCATCCAAATACTGATCGGTTCCATCAGCCTTTGTGTATTTTCCAGCGAAATGGATTTCATACTTAGTATTTAAGACATAGATATATAAATCATATGGCACTGCTCCAAGACTTGTCTTAGAAATAGGAGTAGTTAGAATTGCTTCGAATTCTGCTTTTTTTCCTAATTGAAATGTTTGTCCTGTAGCGGTATTTGATGTGCCGAGAGTCGTATTACTCGCAGGGAGAATTTCTATCGCGGTAAAAGGAACGCCTGTTGCGCTTGTTTGGTATTCGACTACATCGCTTGCTGTGGATCTTTTTATCGTGTAATTTGCTGAACTAACGCCCGGGAGATTCATTCGGAGTATATGGTTGTAACCCGCACCCTTTGCGACATGTTGGTAGTAGCCGCGCACGCGAACTACTTGTCCGCTCGCGTTCAAATCTTCCTCGTAGCGAATTCGAACTGTGTAGTCATTGAAGTCTGCATCGCCTTGCTTTGGGTAAAGGTCTTCAAAGGATACTGTGTAATAGCCGCTGGTTGGGTATTTAATCTTGGCTGACCGGGTTGGGTCTTCTGGATAGGCATCGTCTGCATCGGCAACTCCATCTTTGTCGGTGTCTACTATTGTAACATGTTGAGATACTCCAATCATGTACATGGTTCTTCGAATTCCGTAAACTCCCTTGATGTCAACTATTGCCCTATACTCTACGCCGGCATAGTTTACAATGAGAGCGACTTGGCTTGTAGTAGAATTGACAGTGAAGCTTCCAGTTACATTTCCATTTGGGTCAACGACTGCTTGGAAGAGAGTCGTGTAATTATCTGGATCATTTGCATCTCCTATTTGAACAAGCGCTCCAGTAGCAGGATGCTCTGCGAAATCATAGGCTAAAACATCTAAAGTTAAAGTCTTCGTTGTATCAAAAATAAAATCGGTAGGGCTGCCAGTATTGTCACTTACTGTCATCGTAAAATTTTGCGTTTCCGTTGGAGCAACGGCAGAAGGATTTGCAGGCACATTAGGAGTAGCCGCACCTGGCGTGCCCACTCCAGCAGCCTGAGTTGTTTGCACAAGACCTACGAGCCATAAGTAATTTGGATCTTGTTTTGAAGAACATCCAACTAGAACGAATAATAAAATAAATAAGACAATTTTAGAGTTCATGATTCTACCCTCCGTTAGAAAGTATAGATATTAGTATACATGCAAGCAATGTCAAATGCAATAGCCCGAAAGGTCTAGTTTTACTTTTTTTTACTTGCTATTTGCAATAATTTCTCATTTAAGTGTAATGTTCACGTGGGGCTTATGTAAAAAGATGAGTCTTCCACGCAAAGCCGTGAAGGCGCAAAGAAATGAGCCAATAGAACCAGACCCTTGGCGTTCTCGAAACTCAATTTCGTTTCCGTTGGTCACTCAATAATGGCTTTGTGTGACACACAATCCCAAAAACATTTTTTTCCTATGAAAAATTTATCTTCGCAAAAAATAGATCAGTTATTCAAAGAGTTTTATTTGAATAAAGAATTAATCAAGACTCTATGCGCCAAATATGGGATTAGCCGTTACCAGTTTTATAAACTTAAAAACAACCATCCCAAAAAAAGTTTTTACGATTATACCTTAGAAGAATGGGTTCGCTCCTGCCTGGAGCAAGACCCAACAGGTAATGCAGAGGATATTCGTAGATATCTGAGTTATGTGAATAAGACTGAATATGCGCTAGAGGAGATTGAACTTATCTTATCTAACGTGAATTCGATGTAAGGATTTTTCTTGGTGTCATTCCTGCCTTCGTAGGAATGACAGTATCAATTGCACTCTAACTTTTTGTCTTTAAAGTTTTTACAACTTAAACTTCCATCCGGAAAATAGGTTACGCGACTCACAAATTCAGAATTGGAATTAAAATTCTCTTCTGCTTCTAGCTTGCCATCTGCAAAATATAATTTCCACTGACCGATTTTATTGTCCTTTAAATAACTACCGGTATATTCCGATTTGCCGTTTGGATAATACTTTTCCCATTTGCCAGACTTAAAACCTGAATCGTATTCGCCGCGCTCTTCTAACTTTCCATCTTGGTAATAGCGTTCATAGGAACCGTGCTCGTTTCCAAGTAAGTTTGTCTCCATCCAAAAAATTCTTCTGTGCTCATGACTGAAGCTTTGTTTATAATAAATATTTCCATTTGGAAAATACCAATACCATAGTCCATCTTTTAGATTATTTACAAAATTTCCTTTGCTTAAAAGATCTCCGTTGAACTCGGAAAAGTATTTACATTCCCCATTTCGAATTCCACTCGCAGCTAGCTCACAATCTGAATAAAGTTTCCCATTTTCATACCATACAAGCTCGTGCTGATCTTTCGTGAGAGTAAAAATATTTTTCTTTCTATCGAACTTTGCTTCTTTTGGAACTCCAGCGGGTAATTTCATTTGGCTGTCCATGTTACAGAATACAAAATGAAAAAGAAAACTAAAAAGTAAAACTGTTTTTATATGATTCATATTTCCCCTATCACTTCAATTATTTTTTACAAAAGACTGTATATCTTTACTGGATTCACACGTCCCTTTACACGCACGGTATCAATTTCTCTATAGTCAAATACATTTGCTTTTTGTAAAACATCTTCCGAAATAAGAATTTGCTCTTCATATTGCTTTGTCAATTGTTCAATTCTAGAGGCGAGATTTACAACGTCTCCGATGACAGTGTATTCTTTTCGCAAGTCAGATCCTACGTTTCCAGTTACTGCATCACCTGAATGTAAACCGATTCCAATTTTTGTCGGCGGGATTTTTCCATCCCGGTTAAATTCTTTTACTTTCTCTAAAATTTCTTGCGAAGCCTGAACAGCGTTTACACAGTCTTTGCCGTTAGAAAGAGGTGCTCCAAAGACTGCCATGAAACCATCACCTAAGAATTTATTTATGATTCCATTGTTTTGATTTACAATTTGAATCATAAATTCAAATAAAGTGTTTAGGAAATTCACTACTTCAACAGGACTTTTATTTTCGGAGAAGGATGTAAAATTTCGAATATCTAGAAACATTACACATACATGTTTGATTTCACTTTCGATTTCTACATTTTGATTGAGTAATTTGTCTACAACCTCTGGAGATACATGCTGTCCGAATATACTCATCAGTTGTTTTCTTTCTTCTATACTATCAATTGATTTTAAAAATCCATCTTTAATTTGAGTTGCGACAAATCCGCATATACCACCACCGATTATAAAAAATACTGCTCTTAGAACAAGAGTAGGAATTTCCGCAGAAATTAAATTTCCACTTTGAATTTGATTGGTGTGATAAAAAAAAAGGGAAACGGTTAAGTATTCCGAAGCAGCTACAAACGATGTAAATAGAGAAAGCTTGAAATTCAGTCTTAATGTGGAAAGCATTATGAAAAAGAAGTAAACAAAAATTATAGGAGAAAGGATTGCATCCGTTGGATTTTGAAAATTTGCAAAAATTAATATTCCAATAGTTGGCATACTTGTTTCTAAAAATGCATTCATATATCTAATTATTTCGGGAGGTTGTTTTTTATTTTCAATAAATGTAGAGAATCCCTTTCTTGCTAAAAGTTCATAAATAAAAAATAGTCCCAGAAGTAAGCCAGCATACTTTGTACCTTCTTTCGTGTTCGGGTATTTAGCAATTATGGAATCCGGAGCAAAAAAATAAAGTATGAGTTGTAGAATGCATATAAAGAAAACGAGGGCAGCAATGATTGTTACCCGCTTCTTTTCGTTAATGAGTGTCTGCCTGGAGAATTCATCTTGAAAACTATTTCGAATTCCAGGCATAAGCAAATCTAAAATTTTAGGTCTAATATGTTTCATCTTTTCCTTTAAGCCAAGTTTGCAACTAGTAGAATCTCATTTATATAATTATAAATTTTTTCCTCTTCGTTTTCTTCCGGGTGTTCCAAGATTCTATTTAAAATCTCTTGAAGTATAACACCTATTTTGCGTTTGTCGATTAAGGGAAACTTTGCAATGATTTGATTTCCGTTGATGGCTAATTCTTTTAGAACGAGTGCATCCTTTGATTCTAGAATTTTGAAAATAGTATTCTTAAATTCTCGGAAATTTTCTTTGTCCGAACGCAGTTCTAAGTAGCTTATAATTCCTTCTAGTATAGAATTGGTTTTTCGAATTCCAGAATAGGCGACTACTTTAGAAAGAAATTTTCGAATCTCAGTTAAATCCATTTTATCAGTTCGATAATTGCAATTAAATAATTCTAAATAAAATAAAGCATCCTTTGTGTTAGTCTTGGAGTAACGAAAATCTTTAAGTATTTGCTCGGCAAGTGTAAGCTTATTTTTTTCTAACAACCAATCAAGCAAGTAAGCAAGTCTTAATCCGAACGGAGATACTAATAGTTTGCCGATAGACCGCAAATTAGTTCCATCTAGATTTTGACCAAGTGTTACTTTTGTAAAAAGTTCAAAGATTTGATTTTTATAAAGCTCATGTAATCCAAGGAAGGGATTTTTCGAAATTAGAATTTTATTTAGTTCATCGTGAAAGCGTTCCTTAGAGATTTTTTCTGTTATATGTCTAGTTTGAAAAATTGCCTTATAGGTTTCAGGCTCAATGTTAAAGTCGAGAGTAGATTGAAAGCGGATAGCGCGTATTGGTCGCAGTCCATCTTCTCCAAATCGTTTCAATGGATTTCCAATAGTGCGGATGATTTTATTTTCGATATCTTCTATTCCGTGGTTTTCATCTATTAGCCGCTCGTAAATTAAATCAAGTGCAATCGCATTCATTGTAAAGTCACGTCTTTTCATATCTTCTGAAAGAGTAGCACCAAATTCAATTTTATCAGGTCGCCTTCCGTCTGTGTAATCTATATCTTTTCGGTATGTTGTAATTTCATAGGCATTATCGCCTAACATTATAGTAACCGTTCCGTGCTGAATACCTGTTTCGATTACTCGCTTAAATTTTTTTTTTACATCTTCAGGGATCATGGATGTTGCAAGATCATATTCATGTGGATTTTTCCCAAGAATTAAATCTCGAACAGAGCCACCTATCAAAAAGGATTCTTCCCCTGAATCTTGAATTTGCTTAGAGATAAACTGTAGGTCTTTTTTATAAGATTCGGGGATACTCTCAATTAGTCTAGCAGCACTTAACATTAGGAAGCGGATAACTCATCTAATTTATCAGAGATGGCATCGAGTAAAACTTGTTTCTTAATTTTTCCAGTGAGTTCAATTGAATTTTTTTGTTTGTAACGTGATGGAAGAGAATTAAGCACTTCAATATAAAAATGAATAAATTTTTCTTCATTCCAGTGGATAGATTTATATTTTGGAAGAAGTTCTCTTAAGCAGTCTTTCACTCTTTTTTCATTGGAATTACACACAGAGGATGTCCACTTTTTTATTTTAATGACTTTTTCTACTTTTGCTGACAATTTTTACAAAGACCTCTGATTATAATTTCTAAAGACCTGACTCTAAAGTCTTGCACATTTTTTTTAAATTGAAATTTGTAGGAATCTTCATCGAAGCATTCCATTTTACCGCATGAATCGCAAACTAGATGGCTGTGATCAGGCTTCGTCTCATTTTGCATTTCAAAATATGTAATTCTTTCGCTGGAAGGCAAGGATTTTATAATTTTTTTTTCGGTAAATTCAGAAAGAGTTCTATACACTGTAACTCTGTCCCATGTGTCTTTTTCAGGTAAATGCTCCATGATATAGGTATGCGTAATCGGTTTATCTGTATCGTATAGAATTTTTAAGACTTCAATTCTACTTCGCGTAATTTTAAGCTCTGCTTTATGTAAAATCTCTTTTAGATCTTCTTGTTTTACCATTTTCTACTCTTTATAAATCTCGACCGTTTCATTCCAGATAGAGCGGTATTTAATTCCGAGCTGAATATTTGCCCGAAGTAATTCCTGTATCTTTATGCTTTTGTCCGGATCTAATATCAACTTCATGAATGGAACTTCCTGTCTTTGAGAAATAATGTCTTCAATTTCTTGTTCTGACTTGAGTAGGCTTGATTCGCATTCTGATTTGTATTCATCAAATTTATACTCAGAGCAAAGGGCTGCTATGGTCATATGGTCATTAGCCTCAATTGCTTCCTTTATCTTAATTTCATAAGGTTTTTTTTTGCAAAATGATATAGAAAATAAAATCAAAAATATTGTAAGATAAAAAAGGAAATTGATATACAATTTCTCCAGAATTACGCTTGTTAACCTTTGATTAAGATGGAACTTCATTAGAACTTACGCCAAATACATAAAGAACAAAATAATTATCAAAACCAAAAGGATACCAATGATTACACTCATCATTTTCCCAAGATCAGATCTTTCATCCTTCTTAATTGGTTGTTGCGTTTTTTTAGAAAGTGCAAGTTTTACAGGTCGTTCTTCGAATGCGCGAAGTAAAACTCCATTAGGTCCCTTTGCAAAAATATGAAATTCGTTCTTACCACCTGTGATAATTTTTAAAAATTCCCCCGGAATTGGTTTAATGGTTCCTTCTTTGGTTACAGCACCAACGCTTTTGGCAAGAGCAATTTCTTCACTTGTCTGGAAAGGAAGGACAAAGAGAAGTTTCATATTTTCTTTTAGGTTTCCAAAGTCTATACCTGCGACGGGGGCAACAACTGTTTTGCACATTAGTATTTGTTTAAAGTCTTTTTGCACATCGTTAATCATTGCCTCTGCTTTGACTTTTTCTGCGGAGCTTTCTAGAATTGGGACTACAATTTTTTTAGGCTCCGATTTAATCTCTTTGTAAGGATTCAGTATGGGAGCATATATTGCGCCTAACGGGTTATTAATTCTAAATTTTAAACTGGATACTTTTTCTATATCGACTTGGATTTTTGTAGTTTGAATTTTTAATTCGCTATTAATAACTTGTTGCGCTAACATACAAAAATCAGTAAAGTTTTTCTTAGCGAGCTTAGGAAATTGCAACAACATACTTTGAGAATCGATTCCTTTATAGATAGCTCTTCCAATTCTATCCGACAACGCCCTTTCTATTCCACCGCCTTTCACAACTTCAATTAAGTCTTTTAAAAATTGTGTATAGATTTCAAAAGTTCTAATTCTATTGATTAAGGGAGAGTTTCCGAAGATCGAATATACTTCTAATAAGTCTCCTTTCTCCAATGAGAATAGAAACATCATAATTCCACTTCGGCTTTCAACAAGGACGGATGCTTTAATAAGTAAGGCATCGATTAGTTTTCCTTCTAGCAGAAAAGTTAAATTCTCATCGGAAGAAACTGATTCCTGCGCCATTACTATAAATTCATTTTGTTCTTTGGGTGTTTCATTTTCGGACGACATTTTCGTTAGCCTTTAAATTTTAATATCGGAAAAAATTCTTCAATGCCCGGCATTAAATCCAAATCGAACGGGCACATGCTCCGGATGCATTGGTAACTCTACTTTTGCTACTGTTTCGCGTTTAATTTTAGATGAATAGATAGTAAATATATGCCTGTCGAAACCGCTTTGAGCGAGTAAAATTTCTACCATAGTAATTCCCATACCGGCGCCTTCTGTATTATCTCCATGATCAATATAAAACTCAAAAAGATTATCATATTTTTTTGCTTTGATAAATTTTTCTCTAATTCTATCTTCTTCCTTTTGGAGTAAAGGAAAATTATTGATAATCCTTAAAACTATTCTTTTATGATCGTAAAAGAATTTAATCTTAATATAAAATCCATGAGCCTTCATCTTACTTCTATAGTAAGGAAATTTTTTATCAGTGAGGTTATCTTTGAAGGAGTCCATGAATTTATCATACTCCGAATTGTTTGTAGGATCAATTCCCATCTCTTTAAAGGCGAGACGTTTAATAGCGGCTTTCGTAGAGTTGACAATTAATTCTTTGGCACAAGTGTAAAGTAAATCCATGAGTTCCATCTTGCCATATTTTGTTAAAAGAGTCTTAATTATAAATTTAAGTTTTGCTTCTCCTTTATCGCCTAAGACATAAGTGATTAAACTGATTGTTTTATTTTCGCGAACACCATCAATTACCTTCTCTTTGAACAATTGGCTCAGGAGATGTTCATCATTATTATTCATTGTGTTAGCGTTATTTTCCATACAGTCGCAAAATCAGAGCTTATTGATTACATCCATTACCGCGCCAATTTCTGCCTTACAATTTAGAATGGAATTAATAAGTTTAGGATTTGTCTTTTCGATTTGATTGGAGTGAAATTGAACTTTAAACTCAGTGAACTTTAGTCCATTAGCAGTAGAGATAACAACGACTTTCTCCCCGCGCTTAATATTTCCTTTTTCAATTTGCTTAAATAGGGCTGCTAACGCAACACCGGTGTGCGGATCATTGTATAGCCCGTGAAGATCTCCTCTCGCGGAAGCGTCGGCTAATTCGTGTTCGTCGGCTTCTTCTACAATACCGTTAAATTTCTGAAGTGTGCGAGTTGCTTTTTTTATAGAAACTGGATTTACAATTTGAATTTCAGACGCGAGAGTTTTCTTTGCATCTACAGGGGCAAATTCTGAATAGCCCTTAAGGTAAGATAAATAAAGAGGGTTAGCATGATGAGCTTGCGCGAGGACAATGCGTGGCAACTTAGATATAAGACCTAATTCAAATAGCATCTCGAAACCACTTCCTAGAGCTGACACATTACCGAGATTACCCCCCGGAATAACAATCCAATCGGGAACTTCCCAGCCTAGCTGTTGGACAATTTCGACGGAAATTGTTTTTTGTCCTTCGATACGAAGGGAATTCATTGAGTTGGCAAGATAGATTCCTGCTTCACAGGCAACTTCTTGGACAATTTTCATGCAACCATCAAAGTCAGTGTCAAGCGAGATTACTTTTGCACCATTCGAAACTGGTTGAATGAGTTGTGCGTTAGATACTTTATTAGCAGGTAGAAATACAATTGTGGGTATACCTGCCTTAGCCGCATATGAGGCAAGGGCGGCAGAGGTATCACCAGTGCTTGCACAGGCAACTGCTTTGATTTTAATTCCATCTGCGATGAGTTGATTCACATGACTTACTAAAACAGTCATTCCGAGATCCTTGAAAGATCCTGTATGAGAAACACCGCATTGCTTTATATAAAGTTCAGAGAGACCAAGTTCTTTTGCTAGACGTTTTGCTTCATAGAGGTGTGTTTTTCCCTCGCCGGAGCTAACAATGTTTTCATCCCGCATAGCAGGAAGAACCCACTCTCTTTTGTTCCAAATGCCCGATTGATTTGGGAAACGAACGTCTTTTAGTCTATCATCAAAAAGAGATTTCCATTCGTCTGAAGAAGTTTTCTTTAATTCATTTAGATCATGCTTTACATGTAAGAGGTCCCCGCATTTTTTACAGAGATATACGATTTCTTGTAATTCGTATTCACATTTACAATCAGGGTTGATGCATTGAAATATTGCTGAGTATTTTGGTTTAGATGTTACGAGTGCCATAAGTTATCTTTCAATTTAAAGCTAATATGCCAAATATAGCAAGAAAAAATTTACTAAACTTTAATTTGAAAGAAATTAAGAGAAGGATTTGCCATGCGAAGGCGTTGGGCGCTTCGCGGGTGGATAAGCAAAGGCACCGAGTTCTTTGGAACCGCTGTATATTTATGTATATGCATCCATTTTAAAGAGGATTTGGAAAAGAATGGGAAAATCACAATACCTTTCAATTGGCTCTCATTCACACGCGGTACATGAATAAAAATGATACAATTTCATTACTCTCAGTGCCCCTGTGTCTCGGTGGCATTCTTAATCAACTCTTTCATAGCCGGATGTTTTTTGAGAAGAGCAAGAGCTTTGCTTGTTAATTCTTTGCCGCGAGAAGTATTATTCCAAACATTGAGTCCCGAAGGATGCGGTAGGGCGATCCAATCGAATTGAACTCCATATAAATCGGTTACAAAGCTTTTACCAATTACATCATCAAGTTTATATTTTTTATTGATGACTAAAAGATCAATTGCCATTTTACCAATTGGAATTACAAGCTCAGGTTTGTGAAATTCTATTTCGTATTTTAGGTAGATGCTACAATTTTGAATTTCTTCGGGAGAAGGTCGTCTGTCGCCTGATTTAGCTTTTCCAGGAAAGCATCTGCAAACAGCGGACATATTTACTTTCTGTCTATAAATTTCTTCATCAATGCCAATTGTCTTAAACCATTTGAACAAAGTTTTACCGGCTGTATAAGAGAACGGCTTACCGTGTTTTTCCTCATGAATGCCAGGAGCTTGCCCAATGGAAATTACTTTTGTTTTTTTTACAGAGCCAACGATTGGTGGTCCCTGCATCGCTTTGCATTTCTGGCATGCATGGAGTGTAGATATGAATTCGTTGTAGGATTTAAACTGCATTTATTCTGTCATCCCCGAGTTCTTTTATCGGGGATCTCAAGAAGTTGAGATTCCCGATAGAAAATTTCGGGAATGACACATTGTATCATAGCAAAGCATCTTTTATCTGTGTTCATTCCGCCCATCGCTTCGCTCACCAACGCCTTCGCATGGTAATCTTTAAATCACATTTCTATCAAGCAAGATAATAAAGTTCACAATGTATAAATGAAAGATACTAAAGAAGAAAAAGAAGCGGGCGAATTTTTTAGATTCAGAGAGCATTAGTTTTACAGAGAGGTAAATCATGAGTATGCACAAGGCAATGGTAGAATAAAGATAAATATTTCCAACTTTACCTGATACATAATAAAAAGCGACACAAGAAATAGAATAAAGAATCGTATAAATAAAAATTGCCTGGACGGTTTTTTTGAGTCCGCGTACGACTGGCATCATAGGAAATTCTGCAGAATCATAATCATCTTTTAAGAAAATAGCGAGAGCCCAGAAGTGAGCAGGTGTCCAAAGAAAGATCATCGCAAATAAAGTCCAGGCAGGCAAAGGTAAACTATTAGTAACCGCCGCATAGCCAATCAAAGGACCAATGCAACCAGAAATTCCCCCGATGACTATATTTTGATCTGTTCTAGGTTTTAAATAAATTGTATAGAGAAAAATATAAAGCAGTAGTCCGCCTAACGCGCATAAGGCGGTGAGAAGATTGGCATAATAAAAAAGTATTGCAAAAGAAATTAAAATCATTAAGAGTCCAACGATTAAAGCTGTAATTGGTTGAATTTCTCCTCTTGGTAAAGGACGATTTTTTGTCCTTTCCATTCTTGCGTCTTTATCAATCTCAATGTATTGATTTAAAATAAAGGATGCTGAGGACATGAAAAAAGTTCCGAGAAGTGTCATGGAAACTAAAAGCGCATTTGGGTGACCATCCCCACCTAAATATAATCCAGGCAAAGATGTTACGAGAACAAGTGAAGTTACCCTCGGTTTGATAAGTTTATTCCAAATAGATATATATTTTAACATGAGCGGTTAGAGAGAATTATCCTCCGGTAATAGCCGGTAGTATAAAGCTGTATAGATTAAGATGAATAAGGCTACGCCCATACCTGTATGAGAGGCTGTGACAAGTGTAGGAAGTTGAAATAGAACATTGGAGACGCCAAGAATAATTTGAACGCCAACGGTGTAAAGAGCCATTCTCAGAAAAAGACGAGTTCTTTTATCATAGCCTTTCAATATCGAAACTATAACGTTAGTTATGATTAGAGCTAAGATGATGTATGCTACAATTCGGTGTTCCATTTGAATACGAACTAAACCTTCCATTTCAGGAAACCAATTCCCATGACAAGTAGGCCAGTCAGGACAAGCAAGTCCCGCATAATTCGAACTAACCCGTCCTCCCATAAACAATTGAAAGGCAACAAGGAACACTGTGAAAGAAATGAGAAGATTACTACTGCTAAAAATTCCTTTCCAGTTCACAAGTCGAATTTCTTCAAGCCCAGTTTTTAGAATGTAATTAGCCTTAGCCGCAATACTCACGATAAGAGTGAAAAGTAAAACTGCATTGAGCAAATGCATATTAACCGTTCCAGGGTCTAGGAGTTTCGTAACAGTAAGTTTTCCTAGAATGACTTGATTCACTAAAACCATAAGAGCGGTAAATGAGAGTAAGTCGAAACGTGCTCTCATATCAGAATTTTTGAATACCAAAATAGCAAGGGCTAATATGACGAAACCCAAGATGGCAGAATAGATTCTATGCCCCACTTCCATCCAGATTCTAAACTCTGGTGGGGGAATCACTTTTCCATGGCACAAAGGCCAGTCAGGACAAGCAAGACCTGAATCTGTCGCCCTTACAAGAGGTCCAAATAAAATATTAATAAAAATTAAAACAGAAAGTAAGAAAGCGAGCTTATAAATATTGGAAATAGATTTCCGAAAAGATTCATTCATCCTATTCTCTAGCACCAGCCTGTTTGAGTATTGTAACGATTTCAGGTCTTCCACCTTTCATGGCAAAACTCAGAGCAGATTCTTCCACATTTGTTCTAGCGTTTGGATTTGCTTTATTTTCCAGAAGAATCCCGATCGTATCTTTTCTAGCATAAAATACTGCGTGAATCAAAGCGGTTTTACCTTCTTTGTCTTTCGCATTTACTAAAATACCTGATCGACTTAGGAGATAACGAAGAATATCCACATGTCCATTTGCAGCAGCATAAATCAGGGCGGTTTTTCCTGTTTCTTTGTGCTTACGGTTGATGTCTGCTCCTGCTTCAACAAGTATCTTAACAATTTCAAGATTGTTATCTGCACAGGAGAGAAGCAAGGGAGTCATCTCCCTTGAGTCGGTTGCATTTAGATTAACCTTGGACTTGAGAAGAACTTTTACCTTTTCAAGATTTGCATCCCTTACAGCTTCTAAAAGTTCATCGTTAATATCTGCACTTAAAGAAGAAAGGGAAACTAGGAGGCTAATCAATAGTAAACGAATTTTCACGCGTGACCTCTTAAGCGCAAGCAACGATTAAATCGCCGCCGGCTTTCACTTCTCCATTTTGGTCTACAGCTTCGACGCTAACAGTGATTAGCTTCTCACCGTTCTCTTCTTTTTTTCTTTTAACGGTTCCTTTGCAGGTAAGCACAGATCCTAGCTTGGTCATAGATTTGAACTTTATACCGAAGAATTTTATTTGTCTTTGGTCAGCCCAATTGGTGCAAGCTCTGCCGATAAGCGCCATAACAAACATACCATGTGCAATCGTTCCATCTAAACCATTTGCGAGAGCAAATTCTTTGTCGTTGTGAATAGGATTAAAATCTCCACTCGCTCCCGCATAACGCACGAGATTTGCGTGAGTGATCTCAGGGATTTTGAGTTCAGGAATTTCATTACCGACTTCTAGTTTATCAAATTCAATTTTCATAAATAATTACTCCTTAGTTAGGGCGAATGACGATTGCCATTTCAGCTTGGATACATGGTTCATTCTTTGCATTGTGATAGGTCGTTCTAAATGTAACCATGTCCATCTTACCAGTCTTAACATCTACGATTTCGGATTGTGCCCAGACATTTCCAGGGTAGAGCGGTTTCAGGTAAGTATACTCTTCTTTTAAATGAAGAAGACGTTTGATGTCGATTCCAAAAGAGGTCATATCTTCCCAAATTTTAGGATAGCCCCAAAACTGAATAGACGTTTGAAAAGTAGGGGGCGCAGGAATATCATCATAACCCGCTTTCTTAGCTGCTTCCAAATCAAAGTAGATTGGATTTGTTTCGCCAATCGCAATACAAAACTCTTTTATTTTTCCACGCTCGACGACAAAATCAAAACGGTCCATTTTCTTTCCAACAATGTCCTTGGAAAGTGTGCTAGCAGTTTCACTCATAATTAGAACTCCGTGTATAATACTGATTCTACATATTTCAAAATTCAGGTATTCAGTCTATTCTTTATTTTTGGGTGCTAAGTCGTTGGATTTTGGGCGTTCCCGTCGATCTTATCGGAGTAGAGACAGGTTTGAAACCTGTCTCCTTCTCCGAAGGATTCGCCGGTCAGGCTCTCACTCTCGTCATGTTTTTTCAAAAAGACAAAAAAACATGACACCGTTCGATCCTTAACGCAAAAGACTATTTTCTTCTTGATAGAAAATCATACAAGGACATTAGGAAACTGGCAATTGCTGTAACCGTTAGAATGACATCTGCAATTACTTTCCATTCTGCGTAAGTAGAAAGCAAAACAATTGCCAAACCAGCCCAGATTGAACCTAATACGACTAATAAACGACCATAGTTCATTTATGAAGTTCTTTTTTTATGTTATTGGAAATTAAATCGCTCAGTCCCATAACAATTAAATAAATGCTACAAGCGATTGTAATTGTGAAAACTAATAATGTGTAGACGCTCATATAATTCTCCTTTTAAAACGATATCGAATTGGATAACTCTGTCAAGAGCAATTTATTTCCATAAAACAATCTTTCTGAGAGAAAACTTTTTAATTCTTTAAAATCTCTTTTGCTTTGTAATAAAATTTTAGGACTCCTTTTTGAGTTAATAAAGCTTCATTCCATTTATCTTTATAAATGGAAAACTGGGACTTTAGCTTGGTAAACATCCTCTTGCCAATAAATAAAAATTTTGTTAAAAGTATGTAACTCAGTTAGCGGTATTTTAGTATTAATCTCTTCTGATTTACAACTTAAATGGATATATTTATATAATTGAGTAACCTTCCCTGTAGACCAGTTTACTTTTTCTTTAGAAGAATTCCATCTATCGCCAGTTCCAGCATCTCCATAAAACACGAATGGATATAGCCTGTATACATATTGCAATCGCAAGTTTGATACGGTGAGATGATTTCAAAATACTTAGATTTATCAGGGCTTTCTGTTCTGCTTATTATATTATAAGTCCCGATAAAGGACTTAGGAATATGCCCGAGTCTATTTTCGAATTCTACAAATGCACCAAAGGAGTATTATGCGGAAGCAAGTTTTGTAAAGCATTTGCAGTCCGGCTTCTATGACAGGAGTGATGATCGCCTTCGAAACAAGTCAGTGCAATTCGTTTGTATTTTATCATTGTCTTTAAGTCTTGGTTTGCCTGCGGAGAGTAACAACCGAATCGAAAAGGCAAAAAATCATAGGTAGGCTTTAGTTGCTTTTGCGTGAACAAAAACAATAATTTTTGCAAGTCAAGCTTAGAGAGTTTTTCTTCAATTACGCACTAGCGCAAATTTTGGATTAGATGCATTTTTAGAAACATCCTTTTCAATTTCGCAATTCTCTTCAAAATATCTGAATAGTCCAACTTACACTGTCAACATGCAATAATCACAATTGCCGCAGTAGGCTCTATCTTCTCCGAAATAATTGTATAAGAAATCCCGACGGCATTTTTCTGATTTTGTATATAGGAGCATTTCGTAGAGTCTTTTTTTAGAATTCATTTTCTTTTCTTCCAAATTTGGATCAGAAATTAATTCTTGTGGGAGGCTACCAATT
>JANMOF010000108.1:0-4667 GCA_031368925.1 Leptospiraceae bacterium | reverse complement strand
CCTGATAAATAATTTTCTGATTCGGAATATAAGCAGTTACAGTCATAGGAAAAGGCAAATATATATGTTTAACAACATAACCTATTTCGTAAAACTTTTTATGTAATGAGTAGCTTCCCCACCAAATTGCCTTAATAAAGGGATTCCACTGCGAATACTTAGAAGTATCTGCAAAGATACTCCAAACTTTTTCAGCGCTTGCATTAATCTCGATGAACGTAGTAAATTCAACTTTTTTGCTCATAATTTATTTTTCCGTTAACTCAGAAACTCCTTTCCACTGGTCTAGATTTTTTAGTAAGTGATCCACTCGCTCTAAAAATAATTTAGCTGCCTTATCTTCTTTGGTAATCGTTAAAACTTTTTCAAATAATTCTTTTGCTTCTTGAAAATTCCCACCGTAAAAAAGGGTAACAGCTTTTTCGTAACTTTCTTTAGAGGCGAGCTTTGCTTTTAAAATATCTTCCGGGTAATAATCTAAAATTTCATACACTACGACCGGAAGAGTTTTGCCTTTTACGATTACGTTATCGAGTAACCTATACTTGTATTTTTCCTTGCTTTGCGTTTTATTAAGCGTGTCTTCACTAACGATGATCCCGACACCATATTGCTTCGTCATACTTTCTAGTCTGGAAGAAAGATTGACTGCATCCGAAATCACAGTGGTATCCATTCGTCTAGCTTCTCCGACCGTTCCAAGCATAAGCTCACCTGTATGAATTCCAATTCCAATCGAAATCGGCATATAACCCTGATTAGCTCTATGCTTATTATATATCAGAATTCCTTCCATCATTTGAATAGCTGCCTTGATAGCATCCTCAGCATTGCGAGGAAAGAGAGCCATAATAGCGTCACCAATGTATTTATCAATGAAGCCATTATTCTCTCTAATGCATGGTCCCATTCTACTTAAGTAAGAATTAATAAAATTAAAATTCTCTTCAGGAGTCATTTTCTCAGATAGTTCGGTAAAGGAGCGTATGTCGCTAAATAAAACAGACATTTCTTTACGAATTTGGTCTCCAAGTTTAACATCTACAATACTTTCGCGGTTTAAGAAACGCAAAAATTCCTCTGGCACAAAACGCTGGTAAGCCGCATTCAGCTCGGACATATTAGCATAAAGGCGAGCATTCTCAATAGAAATCGCAGCCTGGGATGAAAGTAGGTTTAGTATTTTTAGTCGCTCTTTTGTAAACGCACCGGTAGAAACTTTATTTTCTAAATATAATACACCGACTACTTTTCCTTGCGTCATAAGTGGAGTGCAGATTACCGATCTAGGTTTTGCTTCTTGGATGTATGTGTCGCTTCCGTATTTTGCATCGGATATTGCATCATCAATGACTACATTTTCCTTAGAACGAATCACAAAGTAAATCATACTTGTGGGGCAAATAGGCATTGTTCCATCAATCGGCACAGACTGTAGAATTTGAGAATCACGACCAGACTCAGCAATCGCCTCCGCGAAGAATTTTTTCTTAGATTCTAGAATCAAAATACCTTTATCCGCTCCCGCATTTTGCAGCAGAGTGCTCATCAAATTCGTTAAGAGTTTGGCTAAAACGATTTCTCCGGATATAGACTGGGAGGCTTTCATGACTGAAGCAAGATCAAATGCTTCGTTTGAATTTTTAGTAATCGAAGTAGATGCGACAGTAGTAGAAGGGGAATTGCTAATTGTCGTATACGCATACGTAGTCGCTCCTTTTCCTTCCGGTCTCTTGAGCTGAACACCAGTATAAGTAACTTCCATTTGCCGCATCTTAGCAACAGCACCCCAAATATTATAGGCATTATAGGCGTTCATCATATAAGGAGCTGCTACCATCTTTCGTCCTTTGGAGAGATAAAATTTTCCGGCAAGCTCGGAGCAAATTGCTTCATCGTTTGGAAATCCTTTTGCTTTAGCTAATTCAATCGCCTTATCGTAATTAACCTCTGCTTTCTCAGAATTATTTTCAAGCCTTCCCTGCTCAGCGAGAAGTAAATAATATCTATGCTCATGATTGACCGGTGCATTGTCATGATAAAATTTCATTTTCTTTAAATTCGATTTGAATTTTCTGTATAAACTTCCATAGGGCATTGTAATCAAATTAGAAATTAATAACGCTTCATAAAAATGAAATAAGGGAACGTTAATTGTAGACAAATCATTATCTAATAATTTTCTAAACTCTTTTGCACTTGAAAGACCATATTCATACTTTGCAAAAAAGAAAGAATTCATTACTTCTAACAAATAATAATTAACAACGGAACCGTTATCGTGTTGGTCTTTCAATCTCCTTAAATCAATATTTCTATCAAAAATCTCTCCGCTCAAAATCGACGGATCCTCTACTTTTCCAAGTAAATTTTCCGTCATCTGATAAAATGAGGCGACTAGCCAATAAGCAGATTCCTGACGCATACTTTTAATTTTCTTTAAATAGATCGAAAACTCTTTATTTAACGCGGATAGTTCTTTGCCGGCATACAATGAATTACGTAGATAGTTAAATATGGAGTATCCTCCCCAAGTCAAGTCTCCTGTTTGGAGCGCAATCTTATAAGCTTCCAGGAAGTTCTTAATCGTTTGTCCAAGAGTTTCTTTCCAATGAACTCCAAATAAATTCATTATTGTAAGTAGATTTGCATAGTAACGTGGATTAGGATACTTCTCATAAATTACGAGACATGCCTGACACATTTTATAACCAACATCTATTTTATTTAAAATAGCGCATAATATAATTACAAAACCTCCGAGTAAAATTGGCGTCTGATCAGAAATTCCTTTCTTGAAAGCAGTATCCAGTCCTCTAAAGAGAAATAAAGGATTTAGATCCGGCATAGCTAAATAAGCCGACGCTGAAAGAGTAATCATAAGATCTGTAGCCGCCAAATCTTTATTATCCGTAAGCATGGGAAGCTTATCCATACTCATAAATTTTTTATCCGAATATTTTATAATTGATTTAACAAGTCCTAGTCCCACATGAAGTTTATTCGGATTATGCGGATATTTATATCCTAACTCGTCAAGAATTGGAAAAGAAATTTTAATCGCTTCCTTTAGTTTATTTTGGGCAATGAGAGATCTAACTTTAATATTATAGATTTTTGTTTTATCTAAAACATCTTTACAAAAGGGAAGTGCAATTTCTACAAGTCCCTCACAATCTTCATATTTCGTATTAATGTAAGAAGACTCAGCTGCTTCCGAATAAAGTGAGAATACTAGATCATAATTTTCTTTCCATTGAATTGAATTAACGTCCGATATCCCATCTTTATAAAAAGGCAAATCTAGAAGTGTTAAGGCAACATTTATATAACCAATTGCAGTCTCGTAAGCAGCAGAAGACTTTGCTTTGATAGATGCTTGTAAATTTATTTTCGCATACTTAACCTTATCCCCGACTGGAATATGCATGAATCCCTGGTTAATATGATTGACAATATCGAATAGGTTATTTTCTAACTCTTCTTCGCGTTCGCTGTTTGCATTTTCCAATAAAAAGTTACCAATCGCCCAGTGAATCTTTGTTTTTTCGTCTATCGGTAAAAGCGTATAAGCCGCTTGTTGGATTCGGTCGTGCAGGAATTTGAATTCTGCAATTCCTTTATACCCAATATCTAGCTCTAAGAATTTGTAATTCTCATTCGTAGGTTGCACAAGTCCTGACTGAATGGCTTCGTGAATTTGTTTAAGAATATCCCGTCTTTCTTCTCGAGTAATTAAAGCAACACCTTCTAATGAAAAACGGTTTCCAATACAAGAAGTGATTTTTAGATAATACTGCACTTGATCGGATAGTTTTTGAATCTTAGAAGTCATTAATTCAACAACGTTATCCGATATATTGAGGTCTTTGATTTTTTCTAAATCCCATTTCCAGGGTTTATAACCAGCCTTAATATCGAATTCAGGATCAAATACTAAATACTCTTCATTATAAAGAGATTTTAAAAATTCATTTGTAAAAAAAGGATTCCCGCCCGTCTTATCGTGAATGAGTGCGGCTAATTCCCTGATATTTGCTTTTTCCATTCGGAGGGTATCCGCGACTAGCTCTTCGATGTTTTCTTTAGAGAGCGGAATTAATTTTATTTCAGGAATTTCTGGTGAAAAATCGGACTCTTCGTCCTTAAAACTTTCTGCAATTTCTCTCAGCATAATTTTGAGAGGATGAGCATCATTAACCTCATTATCACGATAGGCGCCAATGATAAACACACAAGACTGATCTCCCTTGCTTAGAGTCTCAATGAGTTTCAAAGAAGCAGAGTCAGCCCATTGTAAGTCATCAAGAAAGATGGCTAATGGATGCTCAGGTTTAGCGAATACAGAAATAAATCTCTGAAATGCTTCAAAAAAACGATTTTGTGTTTCACTCGGACCGAGTTCGGGTAACAGCGGTTGTTCGCCAATGATTAATTCTAATTCTTTAATTACATCTGTTATAACAGATCCGTTATTTCCAAGCTCTCGCAAAATTCTATTTTTCCACGACTTTAACTCTTCTTCCGGCTCACTGAGTAATTGTCTCACAAGTTCTTGAAAAGCTTTTAGAATTGCAAAATACGGAATGTTTTTTTGTAATTGATCAAACTTTCCAGCAATATAATAACCGCGCTGTTTTGTAATGGACTTAAATAATTCTTGGACT
>JANMOF010000106.1:0-7767 GCA_031368925.1 Leptospiraceae bacterium | reverse complement strand
GTCAATTAAGTCAACCGCTTTATCCGGTAAAAATCTATCTGTAATGTATCGGTTCGATAGATTAGCCGCAGCAATGATTGCAGAATCTTTAATTCGAATTCCATGATGTAATTCATAATTACTTTTTAGTCCGCGCAAAATCATAATCGTCTCTTCAATAGTAGGTTCTTTTGCGAACACGGGCTGAAATCTTCTCTCTAATGCAGCATCCTTCTCAATATATTTCTGGTATTCTTTTAATGTAGTTGCGCCTATGCAGCGTAATTCGCCGCGAGCAAGTGCAGGCTTAAGCATATTAGACGCATCAAGCGAACCCTCCGTAGCACCGGCGCCTACAAGAGTATGTATTTCATCTATGAATAGAATTATATTTCCATCTGAATTTTTTACTTCATCTAATAGGGCTTTTAACCTATCTTCAAACTCTCCCCTGTATTTTGCGCCTGCAATCATTGCTCCTAAGTCAAGGGCAAATATTGATTTGCTCTTGATGCCGTCAGGAACATCACCGGCAATAATTTTGCCTGCGAGACCTTCTACAATTGCAGTTTTTCCGACGCCTGGCTCTCCTATGATTAAGGGGTTATTCTTTGTTCGTCGCGATAGAACTTGTATGATCCTGCGTATTTCTTCGTCTCTTCCAATGACAGGATCTAGTTTTCCTTTTCTTGCCTGTTCATTCAAATCTCTCGCGTATTTTTTTAATGTATCTACTTTGCTTTCTGGTGAATCATCCATAATTGTTTTACCTTTTCTTAAATTCTTAATGGTTGTTAGTAAATTATTATAATTTAGTCCTTCTTTTATAAATTCGCTTTTTAAATTTGAGTTACTGTCTGAAAGAAATGCGGCTAATACATGTTCTGTGGAGAGATATTCGTCTTTTAAATCGGATCGAATTGAATCGGCTTTCTTTAACATTGCCATTAATCCGCGGGATGGTTCAATTTGCGCTGCTCCCTGAACCTTTGGTAATTTCGCAAGACTTTGCTTCGCTAAATTTTTAAATCTATTTCTATCTAAGTTTAAATGTGAGAGTAGAATTTCTCCCATGCCCGAGTCATCATTTAGAATTGCATAAATAACATGCTCTTCACTTTGTTCTGAATTATTTTGCTCTTCTGCTAACTGAATAGAGCTTGTAAATGCTTCCGATAATTTTCTAGTAATTTTATCTAATTTCATATTTTTAATTATTAGACGTAACTTTTTCTAATTCAATCATATTTTGAAAATGGAAAAAAAATTAGACGATGACTTTTATCATATCATACTTTTGATTTTAGATAAGTCACGCGATTTTAAAAGTAACTTAGTATAATCATGGACTGGATTTTGTAAAATTTCAGAAACAAAATTTCCTTCTACTATTTCCCCATTTTGAATTACATAAATAAAATCACATAGACTCGATATAAAATCAATGTCATGAGAGATTAAAAAAATAGATATTTTTTTATGTAGATTTAATTCTCGAATAAGACCTAACGCATCTTTTTGTATTAAAGGATCAAGTCCACTGACTGGCTCATCCATAAGTAACACCTCAGGGTTACATAGAATAGACCGTATCAAGGATATTCGTTGTAATTCTCCACCAGAAAATCGACGAATATTTTGTGGTAAGTATTTTCCCGAAATGGAAAATTCATCGAGAAGAGATTTAATTTTATAATCATTCTCTTCTTTGGAAATAGAATTCGATAGGTATAAGGCTTCTTCGAGACATTGTTGCAGACTCCATCTCGGATTGAAATAACTCCCGGGGTCTTGAAAAACAGGCTGTACTAGTTTACGATTTTTATCAGATGCAACTTCCCCTTTTATAAAAATGTTTCCATGAATTTTCGCATTCTCTGGAATCTGCTCATTTAAAATTGATTTTATCAGAGTAGTTTTCCCTGAACCCGAGCCGCCTATCATTCCGGTAACTTTTCCTTTTTTTATAGAAAGTGAAATATTAGTAAGTATTTTTTTATCATTCACTATCAGGGTGAAATTTTTTATCTCTAAGATTTTTTCCATAGCCAACTAAGCCTTAGCCTCAAACAGGAGATCACTCAATTGAGTAGATAATTCTGTTAAATAGATTGTATTTTGCGATAGTCTCCACATTACCAGGGAGCCTTCATACAAATTCAAAATCTTTCTAGTAAGAGACTCTGTATTTATTTTTTTCTTTAGTAATCCTTTTTTTTTGAGCTTATTAAAGTAAATAGATAAAAGCTTTTCCCATTTCTCGGTTGATCCTAGAAATTCTTTTCGAAATTTGTGATCTACGGAAGGAAATTGTGCAGAGAATAAAGCTACCGGACAACCATTATATACCGAGGAATCATCTTTAATTTGTAATAACACTGCTTTACAAAAATTTTTCACAAAAAGATCCGGCGTATCACTTTTAAGTAGAATGCCTCTCATCCACCTAATAATATCTGCCTGGTAACGCCGGAGAACCGCTTTTCCCAATTCGTCCTTGGAAGAGAAAGCTTCATAAAAACTAGCCTTTGCAACACTTGACTCGAGAATAATCTGGTTTATCCCCGTTGCGTTATAACCCTGGTTGTAGAATAATCGGATAGAAGTGCTCAGGATTCTTTCTTTCGGAGAAGATTTTTTTTGCTTCATTATTACATTTTTTTAAAAAAACTTTTTTTTTGCAATAAAATAAAATAGACAGACAAACTTGTCTATTTTATTTGTAATTTATCAGACAGATCTGTCTATAAAAGGAGTCATAAATGCTTGGGACTTTGGAAAATTTTAAAACTAAAAGGATTAGCGAATGCGAGATTCCTGTTCTATGGAGTCAACTGGATTCGAATGGACATGTGAATAACGGTGTTTACCAGTTCTATTTTGATGAAGCCCGTATGCGCGCACTTGAAGATAAAGGCTTTTCACTCAATGAAATGCGAAAAGACAAAATAGGTCCTGTAATGTTTAGATCGGAACTCGATTATAAAAAGCAACTTCATCACCCCGATACCGTTATAATAAAAACTTGGATGAAAGAAATGGAAAAGGCAAGAGGAATTCTTATCCAGGACTTGTATAGAAAATCCGATGGCGAACTAGTTTGCCACGCAGAGTTTCATTGTATATTTATGGATTTTAACAAAAATCGACCATGGAAAATCCCTGAAGAAAAACTAAAAAATTTAATGGAATAATATTTGTTATCCGCTGGAAACTTAAAATTTTTTAGGGAAACTTTTCCTGAATATATCAGGAAAAGTCCTGTTAGCTGCTTAAAAATTAATTAGAAACGCTGCCCTTATTTCCATAGAAGTAGGAGCCCATTAAAGTATTAATGGTAGCAGTTGAGTCAAATACATAGTGATAATGATACGTTGCTGTACTAAAATGTTGGGTAACGGCTGTATGCCCGTGAAGAGAATCTAGAGTTGGTGTAAAATCATCTGTAGTTGTAGCAGTACCGTTATCACATTTTTGTCCGTAGATTGCATAACCGTCCAAAATAATTCCGATTAACGCTGAGTTGGCGCAAGCTCCGGTATTGCTTGTTGAGGCTGCTCCATCACATACCTGTGGAACTGCTGCATGGTGATGGTAAACTCCAGTGTTTTGTGGATGTCCCTGGTAATTGTCAAACGTTGTTGCCTCTGTTGCTAAAACATCCGGAGGAGCGGCAGCATTATTAAAAATTGCTAATCCATTCACTGTCATTCCAATTGAAACAAGTCCTGCTTGCGTTCCGTCTTTTCCTGTGCCTTGCGTAGCAGTGCTCGGAATAGTGTAAGCAAGTTTTTGACTGATTGTTGAATTTGGATTTGTGCCTGTTGTTGTGCGGGCTTCAAACAAAGGAGATGAGCTTCCATAGTAAGAACTTTTTGTGTTTGGAACGTTCTGTGATAGAAGAACAATGTTCGTTCCTGATACATAGCCTACAGCACATTTAAAATTATTTTTAATCCAAGTTGGCAACGCTGAATCCATACAAGTATTCACTCCTGTTACGCAACCAGTCGTTGCATTCAAAGTAGCTGTGCTACTTACAACTGTAGTTCCAGTGGTAACTGTAGATCCATTGCATACTCCTGAGGTAACACTGCTGCTACTAGTAGTTGTAGGTCTTGTGGCTAACAAAACAGCAGCAATGCTTGTGGTATTATCTGTTTTGTCTTTTTCTAATCCTAATTGTTTGCATGAAACATAAATGGTGCTAACTGCTGCAAAGCAAATAAGGACGGCTATCATTTTATAAATCTTATTCATAATTTTGTATTCCTTTGGTATTTTATTATACTCAGTCTTTATAATGTTTTCTCTTAGCTCAATCTATTTTTTATAATGTTTACTTTTTATCTATTTCTCTTAACGTTTTTAGCTCTACTAGAAGTCTTTCTAAATCTCCCGTTCCCCTTGCCCTATACATTCCACGCAAATAGTTTTTTTTATCTATCAAGTAAACATTTTCTGTATGAACGAAGTCGGTTAAATCATCATTACCCTTAACTGATTTCACATCTGCACCGAATTGAGTTCTAGCCATATCATAAATCATCTTCTTCGATCCAGTGACAAAAATCCAATTTGATTGTGTAACTTTGTATTGTTCCCTGAATTTTTTTAAAATGTCTACAGTGTCTATTTCAGGATTAATGGTAAAAGAAACTATTTCTATATCTGATTGCTCTGAAATTTTTGGTAAAAAGTTTACCATATTTCTTGTAATCATTGGACAAATTCCATTACACTTTGCATAAAAAAATAAAACCAGTTTGTATTTACCTAGCAGCTTACCCTCATTAACCTCTTCATTCAAATGAGAAAGTAAGGAAATCTCAGAAATTTTCCGCAAATCATCGGGGATTTTTCCATTTTCTGACCAATAAGGATCCATGTTCTCTGTTTTGAAATAGGGCAAAATTCCTTCCTGCGGAGTAGAGGAATTAGTCAATTCAGGATAAAAAATTGGTTTCTTCTCTTCACAGCTGAATAGAAAGATAAAGAATGATAGGTTCGCGCAAAGTCGCAGAGACGCAAAGAAGAATGTGTAATAATTTACTGATAGAGATTTTAGTAATTTCATAATCCTTCCTTACTTTTATTTTCAACAGGCTTAATTGGCTTGCAAATTTTACTTCCCGGCATTCCAACGGAACTACCATCTTTAGTAAATGCGATATTCATATAAATATGCCCCAATCTATTCCATGTTTTTGACACCAGTATCTTTCCATTCTTATCGAATTTCTCATAGATGTATGGCTTACCAGTATCATACCATTCCCACCTATCATTGATATACTTTCCGTTATCAAATTCCGAATAAAGTCTATTATTCCCATTCGGAAACCATGACCTGTGGATACCAACCTTTTGCCCCTGTTTGAAAAACCTTTTTTCCAGGAGCTGCCCACTTTTTTTTTGAGAAATGTATTCGCCATCTTCCATACCATCTTTGTAAGAAGTAATATAGAACTCTTCCATTGCAGGATTGTCTTGTCTGACCTTTCCCGTGAAAGCTTCTCCATTATAAAAAAGATTACCCTGACTCATGGTAATCTTTGGGTCGCCCATTTCAATTATCCGATTATCCTGACACCCAAAAGTGAATGCCAGGATAAGGAGTATTAGCCGTAGAGAATTAATTAGAAACAGAGCCTTTGTTGCCATAAAAATAAGATCCCATTAAAGTATATATTGTAGCTGTCGTATCATTTGCGTAATGGTAATGATACGTAGCTGTAGGAAAATGCTGGGTAACAGCTGTATGTCCATGCAACGAATCCAAGGTTGGAATAAAGTCATCTGATGTATTCGCTGTTCCGTTATCACATTTTTGACCATACAAAGCATAGCCATCTAGAATAACTCCTATTAATGCAGAGTTGGCGCATGCACCGCTATTACTTGTTGATGTTGTATTGTCACAGACCTTAGGAACACCTGCATGGTAGTGATAGGTGCTTGTATTATTAGGATGTCCCATGTAATTGTCAAAAGTAAGTGCCTCGACTGCTAACGTATCCGGTGGAGCAGCAGCATTATTAAAAATTGCGATTCCATTCGTGGTAATTCCAATAGAAACTAATCCACCTTGTGTGCTATCAGTACCCGTTCCTTTGGACGCAGTCGCAGGAATGCTATAAACAAAATTCTGACTAGCAATCACGTTCGTTCCAGCTTTTGAATTTCCTGATGGCAGCCCTTCATACAAAGGATATGTTGTATTGGGAGTCTGTCCGACATAAGCAGTATAGTAATAACTTTTAGTATTTGGAACGTTTTGAGATTTAAACGCATAATTTGTTCCTGACACATATCCAATTGCACACTTAAAATTATCTTTGATCCAAGCTGGAAGTGCCCCGTCCATACAAGTAGAGACGTTAGCAACACAATCAGTACCGGTATTCAATGTTGCTGTATTTGCAAGTGCTGTAGTTCCAGCCGATGTACCAGATGTACAAGTAGAGCCAGTTGCTATTGTGATACTAATGGAGGCTGTCGTACTACCTACAGAATTGCTTGCAGTAATTGTATAAGTTGTTGCTGCCTGTGTAACGGTAGGTGTTCCGCTTATCGCACACGTAGTCGCAGAAATAGAAAGTCCTGTTGGCATGGTAGGGCTAGAAGTGCAGCTACTTACTGTCCCAGTTACCGATGGTGTTCTAGTTGTAATGGCAGAACCAGTGGTTACCGTATAAGGACTACCAGTGTATGTTAAGGCAGAGGGAGCAGTAGTAGTTGACCTTGTCGCCAATACCGCTGCTACGGCTAACGTTGTGTTATCCGATTTTTCTTTCGTCAAACCTAACTGATTGCATGATACATAGAGTGAAAGTGCAATCGTGACAAAAAAAAGAATTATAATTGATTTGTTTTTTTTATTCATGGTTTTAATCCATCCAATAATTATTTAACAGTAACTTGCCGCACAAATACCCTAATTAGAGAACATTAGTAAAAGGTAATATTCCAACAGCAAATTAGCATTATGCTTTAGAGCAAACAGAGTAAAAGGATATTAGTCAAGACTTTTCCTGCGAAAGAGTCTTAGTGTCATTTGAAAATGAGTCCAAACTTATAGGATTGGTCTTTTGTGATAAAAATTAATCCTGGTCAATTGGTTCTACGCGGAATGAATAGCGGGAAACCACGGGATCCCAATACCTAAGTTGATCTAAGTCAACTTCAAACCAATTTCTCTTCTCCCGATCTAGCCACTTGGTAAATTGCAACAGTTCCATTTCCATATTGTATTTATTTATTTCCAGGTTTAAATCTGCGACTTCCTGCTTGGGCATAATTTCTGTTAGCCCCCGTTCAACTAATTTCTTCTTAATTGAAATTTCCTCAGCGGGGCTACCCAGTATATACCATTTCTCATTTTTCTTTATAACATCCATTTGCTCGAATAGCTCCCCTAGGGTACGAAGAGTTTTAGTGCGAAGTGTTCGAAATAATATGCGTGAAGTTGCCGGAAGCCCCGTAATTACAGCCAGTAAAAACATTACGGCTTGATAGTTTCGAATGGTTCCTATGGCATCTTTTTCTCCAGTCTTAGGATGAACTTTCTCGTAATAGATTCGCCACTGCAAGTCAGAGAGACCTACTTTTATTAAGAGATATACATTTACAAATCTTTTCAAAGCTCTTGGGGAAAATCCTAATATGGGAGCAAGAGTCAAAGAAAAATCATTCTCTTCTTTTTTAATTGTAAGCTGTTCTGCATCAGCAGAAGATTCCTCTAATTTAAAGTAGAAATTTTCGGTAGGTGTTTTAGGAGATAAATTA
>JANMOF010000075.1:0-15195 GCA_031368925.1 Leptospiraceae bacterium | reverse complement strand
CTGATCGAATTACTCCTTCCGGTAAAATTGAAAAATAGTTCTGATCGATTTCCTTTTCATAGTTTTTGTAATCAGTGTAAGTTTTAATATGCAATTCAAAGTAATCTTTTAAAGGAATTGTAAAGGAGCCTTCATTATCTGTGATATAATTTTTTCCGGTGGACGATTTTATTTTGCCCGTAAATATTTTTTCAAATTTTTCTTTCTCATTCGTATTAATTATTTCGCTTTCTTCTTTTCCCTGTCCTATTTGAATTAAGGTTGAAGTTAGTTGATAAGTATTATACGGGATAGGTAGGATGAATAAATTCCCTAAAATAAAGTAAAAAAAATATTCTCCTTTTGTATAAAAACGATAATTCCTTTTGCTTTCCAATACACAATCGGTATCGGGACTCTCTTTTTTTAGCCATTTTTGACTTCCAGAAAGTCCATTACATTGAGTCGAAAATAATTTATCAAATCTAAAGATTTTTTTTGTTTGTATAATATAGGTATCGACTTTGTTTTCGAATATTTTTCCTTGTAAGTATCCGTCTTTATAGCCAATAAATTTTATTGAATAATGAATAGTAGACTCACTCTGATTTTTACTTATTAATTCTTTTCTTACGTCAACTTTCTTAATAAAAGGATTGATATTTATACAGCCTAGAGTTAGTATTAGAATAAATAAATTTTTCATAATAAATTCCTTAATATTAATTAAATAGATATTCCAAAATATAACTTTTAACTTGTTTAACAAAGACTTTGGATTGATTTATAATTTCGCTAACATCTTCTATTTCTAGTTCGACTAATATGGAATAGTCTGCTTCCTGTCGTAAATCAAATGCTTCTATCAAGCAGCAATGCCTTCTCGCAGAGTATTTTGAATAAAAGAGCTTTTTTGTATGGCAGGGTAATTAAATTTTTCAAAAGAATAAACGATCGGAGCTAAGAGGATTTCATTTTCGTAACTGATTTCCCAAGCTATGTCAGAGATGAATTTCTTTTGTGCTAAATTTATCTCGGGAAGAACAACAAGAATATCGAAATCAGAATTAATATTAGCCTCGCCTCTAGCCCGAGACCCGAATGCCCAAACTTTCGCATTTCCAATCTTGGCTTTAATTCTATTTGCGAAAAGGTCTAATAGTTCTTTGTCTTTTGTTTGCATTGCTTATTCTTTTCTGGTGAAGTAATTTTAAAAATAGAAATCAATCTCTAGTTTGATAAGTTCTGATTTTTGTTCAAGTGGATTTTTAAAATCAAGATTTTCCAATAAATCAAAGAGTTTAGAATCTAGTTTCGCTTTCTATCGAGAATCACTACTTTCCGAGATCCCCGACTGAAAATTTCGGGGATGACAATTTAAACCGAATTCACCTTTTTTAGAAAAAAATCAATATTTTTTAATGAGACATAAATTTTTGTTGCAAAATTAGGCATAATTCTTAACTCTTAGCATGGGACAATATAAACATGGGTTCAGAGCTTCTATTTCCGTTTATCGCGAGCGTAATCGTAATTCTATTATTTAGAAAATTGGATAGGTCGAACTATCGACTCAGCCAAATCAAAAAACATTCAACTAAAATGAATGAAGACATTAATCAAGCAGCAATGGCTGGTATCCAGGCGGTGAAAGATACAACGATTGATCTAGACATCATGGGCAAGCAAGCTCGGAAGGTGATTGCCGATTTAGAAGCTAAGGCAAATGAAACCAGAAACTTAATGGAGACTCTTAAGGCTAATAAGGAGTATCTGGACAATATTTCCGATGATTTAAAAAATGTTGTTACCCTCGCTTCTGAAATTCGTCACGAAGCAGAATACATACAAGAAGGAATGCAAGTCATTCAATCCCAAAGAGAAAATATCAAAGACGTTGAGCGCGACATCAAAGAAGTGCGTGAAGAGGTAAACGGGATTGTCCGCTCGTTCAATGATACACTTACAAATAGAACACAAGACATTTTAGAATCACTTGCAACTAAGATTGTGGAATTAGAATCCCTTCTAGAAGCAAAATCCGATAAGGTCGATGAGTCTTTAAATTCAGTTTTAAATTCCTTCAAAGAAAAACTTAAATCAGAAGTTGAGTTTATGGCAGAAGAAACTGTCGGCAAAGTAGAATTAGCCAATACTAAATTGGATGATTATAATACATTTGTTCGTGAATCAGAAAAATCTCTCGAAGTAAAAATTACGCGCTATCGTGATTCATCAGAAGCAATAGCAGAAAAGATTGAAAAACTAGATACTCGTTTCGAAGAAAAAGCAGAATCGGTTGCCGGTATTGTGCAAGATAAACTTGGATTCTTCGAAAAGAAATTTCAAGATCGATTTGAATCTATTTTGGATCAAGTAAATCAAGGAAAAGAAGCAATCCTCGGCGGACTCAAAATGGAAGTCGATTCTATTCGTGCTGAAATTGAAAGTATGAGTCTCGAAACAATGACGAGAAGAGACGAATTGTTAAATGACACTCGTCGTCAAGCTGATAGCATTACTTCTAACATTCAATTGTTCCAGGAAAAATACTTAGAAGCGGATAATAAGCTATTACGCGAAGCTGACTTTAAGAAAGCGGAACTAGTAAAAGAAATTGTAAAATTCCAGGATGAATTTCAGCGAATCAAAGAAACTTTCCACGAAGAGACAGAGAATAAAAAAGATTCTATTGTTGATAGCTTAAAGAATTTCGAATCCGAAATGAACCGTGTTTCAAATCAAATAGAGCATAATACCCGTGACCGATTCATCGCTTTAAAAAATGAATTAGAAGATAGCCTTGTTACACTTCATGGAAAAAAGAAAAGTGAAATCCTTGACGATATTGCTGCGGTAGAACTAAAAATCCGCGAACTCGGAAAAGATACATTACAAAAAATCAAAACTGTAGACGACTACTTTTATGATTTAAAAAATGCATTACTCGAAAGTGCAAAAGACATTGTAAAACAAGTAGAGTCAGAAGTAAGTAGCGTTGTAGAAAATCTCGATAGAGAAAAACTTAAGACCGACGGCAAAATAGAATTATTCATTGAAGGATGGAATCTAGAATTAGAAAAAATTAAATCTAGAACCCAGCGTGATATGGATAGCCTGGTTGAAAGACTAAAAGACATTCATATTGAAGGGAAAGAACTTTCTGATATATTTAGAAATGAATTTAATTCGGGTAAATCTCAATTAGACGCTATTCTCAAAAAACATTCCGAGGCACTTGCATCTCAGACAGACGGAATTGTTTCCGAAGTCCAGGGTAAAGTGAAAAAATCCCAAGAAGAAGTTGATTCTGTATTAGGTAGAATTCAAAAAGCTGGATTAAACCTTTACGAAAAACAAGAATCTTTATTATCCGAGTACGGGGAAAAGCTTTATCGTGACCTACAAAACAAACTTGAAAAAGTTCGTTATGAATCTGAAGAACTTTTAGAAGATATTCAAAAAGCGGGAATGAACTTGTTAGAAAAACAAGAAGAGAAAATTGATAAGCTTACACAAACTATTGACGAAAGAATTTCTCGTCAACTCACAGTTCTTATGGATAAGGGACAATTACAACTTGGTAAATTGGAATCTCGCATTACAAGTTATGTGCAAGATGTAAAACAAAATATTGAGCATACTCTCAAGAATGCGAAGGAAGATAGTGACAGACAAATTACTTCTTTCAATTCTCAAATTCAAAAAACTTTCCGCGATATTGAAAAATCAAATAGTAATTTCCTAGATATGAACCGCGATGAGTTCTCTAAGACTCGGGAAGAATTTTTACGAATTAAGAATAGCATTGATGGTGATTTAGATAAGGTTGTTGAAATCAAAAAAGGTCTTTCTGAATATGTGCAAGAAGAAAGTAACCATCTAAAAAATACCTTAGATATGATCTCCGCGAAAGTTGAGGATATTCAGTCTTATTCGGGACTCTTTGATAAAACAAGACAATTGATTCATGATTCCCAGGATACGATGAAAGAACTCGGCAATATGCTTGAGCATTTAAAGCAAGAAGGTGGAACTGCAAATCAATTCTTGAAACATGCAGAGTTAATTAAATCCACTAAGAAAGAAATGGAATCCGAGCTTCGCCTTCTCGAAACCCATAAACTTAGAATCGACCAGATTGAAAATGAACTAGCTCGTGCGACTAACGTTTGTGATTTAATAAACCAACGCACAGATGATTTACACGATAAGATTTCTGTGATTACATCAGTTGATCAAAAACTAATTGAGATTGAGCGAATTCAAAATGAATTGGAATTTAAACTTTCTGAAGTGAAAATTGTAAATGAAAGAATCAATGATCTAACGCAGTCTTTGAATAACTCAAATAAATCTACATTTGAAATCAATGATCGAGTGCAAAAAGTTCTTCGCTCCGTAGAAAAAATTGAATCCAGAGAATCAGATTTAGAAAATGGAATTAACCAGATCGAAGAAAAAGTTCAGTCATTGAATTCTAAAAACATAGATGTGAAATCTATTGAATCTAAATTTGATAAAGTAGAAAACTTAATGGTAGATTTGTCTGCACGTCATAAACAAATTGCAACGATGCAAAAACGAATTGAAACTCTGAAAGTGGAAACAGAACAAATGAAGGGCGGCTTTGAAAACCTGCTTGCAGAAGCAGATGATAAGTTTGATAAACTTTCTGATTTCCTAGTTGTTGTAGATGCAGTAACTTCTACGACTGGAACCAAAAATCACTCTAAGAATTTTAAACTAGATAAAGACACGACAGAAATTTTAAAAAGAAAGAAAGCGACTGTGTTAAGTTTATATGAAAAGTTTGATTGGACATCAGATACGATCGCGGAAAAATTAAATTTAGAAAAATCTTTAGTGGATGCGATTATTAATAATAAAAGTTAGCTAGAAGTTATCTAGCTAACTTTGCGAAATTTAGATTTGTGGTAGTTTGAATTTCATCTCTTCGAAAAAAATAATAACTGACTCAGTAGTTTGTCTTAATGCTACAGCAGAGTCAGAGTTGTTATTACTTCCAATAGTTAAAATCCTAGAATATTCTCTTTCAAACGCAGCTTTTACTTTATGAACTTCTTCCATAGCTTGTCCACTTAATCCAAGAAAAAAATTAAATATTTTAGTAGTATCCATTCTTGTTTACCCAAATTTTTTTATAGTCAAAAGCTAACTGAACAAAAGGAATTTATTCAAATCCAATTGTTCCATAGGAAGTAAAATTATACAATAGAATGGTTTAAAGTAAACTAAATATTATGTAGTTTACTAATAATTTTCATTCATTTTGCAATAAATTTCAGCTAAGGAATTCTATCTTTTTTTGCATAAAAACTTTCTTACGGCGTTTCTTAATTTACGAAAAATGTATATACGTTTTCTTTGATACATAAACACAAAATAAGAGGATTTTATGTCTGAAGAAAAATCAATTCTAATCGTTTCCAGTAAAGTAAAAGAATACATTAAGTCAAAAGAACTTATGACATCTAGTGATGTAGTAGAGGGTTTGAATGAAAAAGTCTATCGTTTAATTGATGAAGCAATCGAAAGAACTAAATCAAATAAAAGATCTACCGTTAGAGCATCTGATTTTTAATGGTTCACATTAAAAATAAAGCTGAAATAGAAAGAATGAGGGCGGCAGGAAAACTTGCCGCTGAACTCTTGCAGTACATAGAGCCATTTGTTAAGCCCGGTGTAAACACACAGGAGCTAAACGATCTTTGCCACGAGTATACTCTCAAGCACGGAGCAGTATGCGCTCCTTTAAATTACAAAGGCTTTCCAAAATCCATCTGTACATCAATCAACGATGTTGTATGTCATGGAATTCCAAAGGCTAGCGATATTTTAAAAGATGGAGATATTATCAATATAGATGTAACTCCCATTCTAAATGGGTATCATGGTGATACATCGAAAACTTTTTTAGTGGGTAAGGTCAAACCAGAAATCAAAAAACTTGTTACCGATACAGAGAAAGCAATGTGGATTGGAATTGAGCAGGTAAAGCCCGGTAACCGCGTGAATGATATTTCCAATGCGATTGACGAATTTCTAACGGCTAATGGCTACGGAATTGTGCGCGATTTAATGGGACATGGAATTGGAAAAAAATTTCATGAGGATCCGCAGATTCCACATTTTAAACAAACACGTTTACTTACAAAATTAGAAGAGGGCATGACATTTACAATTGAGCCAATGGTAAACTTAGGGGCATACAACGTAGTTGTCTCTAAATCAGATAAGTGGACAGTTCGCACAAAAGATGGGAAATGGTCTGCGCAATTTGAGCACACTGTTTTAGTAACTCACAAAGGTTACGAGATATTAACCCTTCCTTCTTAGTAACAAATCTTGGAGAGGTATAACTGCCAATCCAAGTAGTATACATGCTTTATCCCGTAGTCGAATGATTCGAAGAGCCAGGTTTCTTCATTTACTAATGAATCCGAAATTTCCTCGTAGACTTTTTTTATATCTTCTCGTATAACTTTAAACAAATGGGAATGTTGTTCATCCATTGGATCTAGCTCCCTGTCATGAAATGCATACAGTGCTCCGAGTAATGCGAAGTAAACCCCCTTTCGTAGTGTAGTATCCTCAAATTCACTTACATCGAGGGAAATAGAATCATATTTTAATTTGATTTCTTCTTCTGAAATATGAGAAAACATTTTTTTTTGTTCGGAAAATCTATACTCATCGATTCGATTTTCTTTTAGAATCAAAACTAAGTCTTGTGGTTCTACATTCGCCATGCATTAAATATCTAGGGAAAGAAATTCAATGTCAACAAGGAATTCGAATTGCCAGTAGAGATTTTAATAGGACTCTGCAAGCGGAAACTTTTCTATTGATTTAAAATTCATTTGGTTTTTAATGTCCTAAGAAATACGCGATGAAAAAAACTAAATTTATTGTCTTCGAAGGAATTGATGGGAGTGGAAAAAGCACACTGTCTACGATGGTGTTACATTCTCTTCTGGAAAGAAATTTCCCCATTGTTAAATTTAATGAGCCTACTAATTTTGATACTGGTATGAAAATTAGAAAATTTTTACGAAAAGAAATTTCTCTAACCAGGGAAGAACAAATCGAGTTGTTCCTGTTAGATAGAAAAGATTCTCTAGAAAAAAATGTATATCCAAATTTAAAGGCGGGTAACAGTGTTATACTCGACAGGTATTTTTATTCGATGGCTGCCTATCAATCAGATGAAGTGATTTCTCCAGAAAATATTTTGAATATGAACTTGAGTCGCAGTTACCCGGTACCGGACTTAGTTATTTATCTAGAAATTAATCCCGAAATATCGCTTGCTCGAACTAGACGACGAAATGCAGTAGAGCATTTTGAAAATCTAGATACTTTAAAAAAAGTCAGTCAGGCATATGAAAGAATTATTCCTAAAAATGCACTCAAGCTAGATGCCACTTTACCACAGGTAAAATTAAAAGAGTTGTGCATAAGTCGTATTATACGCTAATACTTTCTAATAATTCAATTGCAAAATTATTATCTTTCTCTATCTGGAGAGCATCGTGTAATAGTAATTTTGCTCTATCGTATTGATTAAGAGCAGTGTAACACTCAGCCAGGTTTATTAGGTTATTTATATTTTGCTTTCGTCTGAGTCTAAGTCGTTCGCCTAGGTCGATAGATTCTTCAAAATGTTTTAATCTTTTTAAGTTTTCTGAAATCAAGTATATCATGTTGACATCGGCTGGCATTAAATCCAAATATTCCTTACCTAACTTAATCGCCTCCTGATATTTTCCTAACTTGGTATAATTAAAAATTAAACTCTTTAACTTTCTTATATCAGTAATTTTTGCAAGTAAATACTCATTATTCGCAAGAGCAATTGTTTGCGGGTCGATTTTTTCTATAGTAGGATTTGAATTAATTACATCTTCTAGATCTTCGACTTCAAATGGAAACGGATTCTTATTCAAATTAATTCTTAATAGAGATAAATCGTCAGTGAGTTCTCCATCTTTTGTAAGTAGTTTTAACATTGTATTCAAATTACCCTCTGCATTTTCTACAACTCGAAGGAATGCGTTTTCATCCGTGTTTAATACTTTTTCACCAAGTGAATTAGTAACTATTACATCGTCCCGTCCATCCGATCCTGAAATAAAAATATCTCCCTGTTTCAATTGAAATGTCTCTACGCAGATATAAGCATTTTCACTTACAGGCATTCCTAATTTTCTGTAGATATATTCATCACCGATAAACGACGATTTGCCGTCACGATAGAGAACAGGATAAGGATGTTCGGCGTTGATATAATAAAGTAAGCCGGAAGAATTATCAACGAGTCCAACTACGATTGAAACTAACATTGTGCAATCAAAGCTTTCAAATACTTTGTGTAATTCGACAAATGAGTTTTTTAGCCAGCGCTCCGGATAGGAATTTTGCACGGTCTTGCTTAGTTTCGTTCTCTCGATGATGGAATCAAAAACTGCTCCGACTACAATAGCGCCTCCCGCTCCCTGCATGGATTTTCCCATTGCATCAGCGTTAAAGAAAACGGTGAAGGATTTGTTTTTTAGTTGAATAGTTTCTGTTCGGCATAAATCGCCACCGAGTTCCGAATCGTTGCCTTTGAAACTAAATTTCTTTTTTTGTTTGAGTAAAAATTCAACATTGATGATTTCTTTATCTGCATGATTTACACCTAAAGGATCAATCAATAATGATGTTAGATAGTAATCTCCATCTTGCTGTTTTTTTAATTCGTTCACTTTTTGTAAACTAGACGTTAGTTCCTTAGTTCGATCTTCTACTTTTTTTTCTAATGTATCGTTTAAGTTTTCTATTTCACTATGCACTTGAATAAAATTATTAGCAAGCACTGTTGCAAAACCAAATACATAAATGAAAAATGCATACTTACTAAAAGCAAGTCCTGTGTTTAGGACAAGTGAATCAATTATATCAAAGATTGCCGTTGCGGTTAAGAAAAACATTCCAAAGGTCAATCTTTTTGCATTCGGACGTTTCTCTTTAACAGAGGTATATATGATACTACCCGCAATCCAGAGTCCGAGAGTGATAAAACTGATTTGCCAGACTCGAAGTAGATGTTCAGCGATATACATAGGCAAAAATATTGTAACCGCCGACCACGAAAATAAAAAATAGGAATAATACCGAGTTACCTTTCTAATTTTTTGAAAGAATAATTGTTCTTGTAAGGCAAAAATAAAAAAAATCATTGGATACAAAACGCATAGTTCCACTCTCTGGATTAGAGTTGTATCAATATTTAATTCAAAAATTGCAGAACTCCTGGTATAAACATATACCCCCAGAAAAATAATAAATAGCGCATAATATAGATTATGCATTTCTTTTCTTCTTTTGAGAAACAAAAACAAATGATAAAATCCAATTGTTAAATAAATTCCAATTAGAATTAGAGTAATCCTGTCCTGTTCTTCATATTGTAATTCTTCATGGAGTCCGATTTTGTATCCGTTAGTTAAATAAAATCCGGTATGGTCAAATCTCGGGTCACCCGAAATTTTTATAAGCAGGGTATTGTTTTTTGGTTTTAAAAAATTTTTATCGAATTCGTAAATCTTTCCACGGACGGTTCTATGAAACGTAACTTTTCCTTCTTTGATTTCGCCTTCGGCTACGATTAAATTTCCGTTGATATAGATTTCGAATACTTCTCCAATCTCACCGAGTTTAATACCCGTTTGCCTATTGATGGAAATATTTTCTGGAACATCAAAGAAACTCATCATAGTGTAAGTCCAAACAGATTCATTTTTCGGGAAAAATTTATTTAGCCAGATTGGAAATTTATTTGCTTGAGTCCATTTTTCTGGAGGTGTAGTAATAGAAAGAAATTCTGTGTCGAAAGAATCATTTAGATACCAAATCCGTGGAACACATTTTTCTATATCACAATCTTGAGTTAAATCAATCTTGAACGGGTTACTTAGAATTGGAAAAGAAATTAAAAATACAAATAGAAACGCAAAAATTTTCATACGTTGTATAATATGTTAGCAGTTTTACAAATTGTCTATACTAATAAATTATTTCTAAATAAAATCTAATCTATAAATTCTTGCCTTTTGCAAGCAATAGGTAGCTAATTTAAAGTAAACTTTTCTAGGGATATTAGAAATCCAATATCAGGTGTATTTGAGTAGGTTAAAATATTTTCAAATGCAGCGAATTGCAATTGGTAATCACTAAATTTGCGACTGACTCCAAACCCGATTTGATGTGCAGGAGTTGATAACCGATTCCAGCGAAGAATAGGTGAAGCAAAATAAACATATTCGAAATGCAGTTTCCAATATTCATTGATGTTGTAAACGAGCGATGGGCGAAATACCCATTGGTTTTTTCTGAGATCCAAATTCCTATATTTATGCATTTCAAATTGAGAATACGAGACTCCAAATTTCCAATTTACTTTTCCGTCGAACCAATCTTTGTGATAGACCGCATACACTGAAATATCCGTTCCAGATGTTCCTATGAGTTCGGCAGAGCGGGTAGGAACTCTTACCTGTGTGCCGGCTGTTATTTTATCATATAGAAAATTTCCTTTTAAAATAGTAGATTGAAAGTATAGTTTTGGATTTCCGTTTGTGATCGAATCATAGTTTCCAACAGAATCTTCTGTTTTATATTCATTCAAGTAGGGATAATATTTATTAATCACTAGTCTCCGTGCCTCGCTGTCCTGAGTAGGGAAACGGATTGGCGGATCCGTAGAATTCCTTGGGTAGTCTCTAAGATCATACGTTCTCTTTATATATGTTTCGAATAAATCTTTATCAAGAAGGGGATAATATTCTGCAAGCGGTTCGTAGCTTACATTGAATTGGTTTCGAGAATATTTATCTCTTCCTCCCTGGCTAACACCAGTTACCCGATGAAATGTTTCAATGCTCTGATCTAAAAACCCACCGCCACGAGAAATCATTGGTGCACTAAAACCAACCTGGGAGTCATCCGTCAGCGCATAACGAAGAGATGGCTCTAATTGACCTTCTTCTCCGTCTATAATAAATCGATTGCTTTGAATCGACCATACATTAATCAATCGCGTGCTAATTCTTCCTGAAATTTTTCCCTTACCCGGATTTACATTATCTATTGGTAGGAGTGGGAGTTGAATGAGTTGAAAGCCAACTCCGTAAGGATAGTCCATGTAAGCGTAAATATGATTCGCAAATAGGAAAATTATTCCATTGAATAAAAAAAGTATATATTTTTTTAAGTCATTTAGTTTTCTTGAAGCTAGAGCATTCATTCATTTTTAACCATGCAGTATTAGGTTTATCCGTAAAGCAATTTTCTATGATACAGATTTCTAAAACAAAAACCATTGACATTATCTTAAGGGAATTTTCTCCCTTATCTCACATCTTAATAGATGTAAGAAGCGAATCGGAATTTGCCGAAGATCATATTCCTGGATCTGTCAACTTACCTGTATTAAATGATTCTGAGAGAGCAGAGGTCGGAACAGAGTATAAGCAAAATCCATTTACAGCAAGACAACTAGGTGCAAAATTAATTGCTGGAAATCTGAAAAAAAATCTCGAGCAAGTTGAGATGTTTATAAATAAATTCAATGCAGGCTCAATGGAAAATCATAAACCATTCTGTCATTTTGTAATCTATTGCTGGCGCGGCGGAATGCGGTCACGTTCTCTTTTTACTGTAATGGATTTAATTGGATATAAGACTTCTCTTATTGACGGTGGTTATCAGGCTTATCGTCGTTATGTGAATCATTATTTTCAGGAAGGAAATCTTCCTCTTACAATTTCGATTTATGGACCTAGCGGGAGTGGTAAATCACAATTAATCTCTAATTTAATAAATGCAAGGCTTCCGGCAGTTCACCTAGAAAAATATGCGAATCACAAAGGTTCACTTTTAGGTGGAGAGACTTCTCTACAGCCCTCGCAAAAATTATTTGAGTCTTATTTGTATGAAGCTATACAGAAAAGTAATGCTAATTGTATGATAGTAGAAGGGGAAAGTAAAAAAATTGGACGTTTACTTTTACCTGAAAAATTTCATTCGAAGATGATTACTGGAAAGAAAATTTGGGTTGAGCTTCCGCTTGAAGTTCGTGCGAAGCGTTTAGCAGAAGAATATAATAATTCGGATGAATTTATTTTGGATAAACTGCAATACCTCAAACGATTTATGAATAGTAAAATATATATATCCATCACAGAGGCAATTGCGGCTAAGGATCGTTATACTGCTGCTTACCTTTTATTAAGGCATCACTATGACAGCCATTACTTAAAAGGTTCTCCTGATAAAGGAAGTGAGAGAGAATACGCGAAGGTTTTTAAGGCGGATTCATTTCATAAAATGGAAGAAGAAGTTTTAGATTATTTTACACATTTGACATTATAGTTCTCTGAAGGTTCAGCGAAATGTGAATGATTGCTAGTCCAATGAACGTATTACGCATAATGGCGATTTTCCATAATAGGATGTAGCTCAAATCTTAGATAAAAGTTATTTACAAATAACAAATATCTGGAATTATGAAAGTGAGAATCATTTTTTGATTTCAAAAATGATTTGTTAAAGCTAAAAAAATGGAGAACCTTCTCCATATAAAAAGGATTTTCCAAAATGAAAAATTTGAAAATTGTAACAGTTTTATTAACACTTTTTGTTTTCACAAACTGTCTCAAGGCGAAGCGTTCTCCATTCGATGTAAGTAAACCAAGTCCGGGACTTATGGGGGTAATCGCTGGTATACTCAATTTTCGCCCTGCAACAAATAATTCAAATACATCCATCCCAACGGTAATTTCTACTTCCCCTGCCGACTCTGCAACGGGGGTAACATCGAATACCCCCGTAGTGGTGACATTTAATATGGTGATGGATAAATCTTCCATTACGACAAACTCCGATGACACCACTTGTTCTGGTTCTGTGCAAATTTCTTTTGATAATTTCGCTACCTGCATAAAAATGCGGTCTAATATTACTACAACGGATAACAAGACGTTTACGCTATCCGCAAATCCTACAATGGGAACATTTGCAACACATAAAATTAGAGTTACTACTGGCGCAATGAATGATACAAAAATAAAACTCGAGAAGGATTATTCTCATGCGACTGGATTTACTACATCCACTCCTTGCACAGTTTACGATGCGCAAACTTGTCCTATACCATTTAGCACAGCGGCTACTATGACGGTTGCTCTTGGCAACGGAGGTTTAGTTATTCCAATTGAAAGTGGAGCGGCTAAGGGGAAGATATTCGTTGTTATGGGAGGTAATTCTGCGACTCTCAGCACGAACTTATTTAACCCAGACACAGGATCTTTTAGTGTCGGTCCAAATTTAACTGGAAATTACGGAAGCAATGAGGCAGGAGTTGCATTTTCGATTGGGTCAGGTACGAATTCTGGTAGAATACTAATTGTACACGGGTATCAATCTAGTACTTCATCTATTTATGACCCTGTTTTAAACACGATGCAGGTTGGACCAAATTTGACAGATGGTACTGTGAACTGGATACATGCATTTCCAATTTCCAGTGGAGTAAATGTGGGCAAAACATTATTTGTTTCGAACGCTGCTGCAACGACTAACATTTATGATCCATCAACCAATCTATTTTCTGTTGGACCATCTATGCTCCCAGCTACGCCATCACCAAATTCAAGTTCTCATAACATAACTATTTCATCAGGGGGTAATTCTGGTAAAACGCTCGTTGTCTACGCTGGAGGTAGTGGCAATACTTCCGTTTACGATCCAATAGCAAATAGTTTTTCATCAGGTGCTTCTTTAGCCCCAGTTCCTTGGTATGGGTCAAATAGTTTTGTTATTCCCTCTGGAGCGCAAAATGCGAATATACTTATCACGAGAGGTAATGTATCGACGAATACTTTTATATTCAACACTAGCAATTTGACAGTTTCGGCAGGTCCAACTTTACCAAGTCTTATTGATAACGGAGCAGATTCAGGAACCCACAGCATCGCAATATCGATTGGTGTTAATCAGGGTAAAATTTGGTTAATTCATGCTACAGCAAATTCTCCATCTACTTCCTCTTTCTATGATCCATCTACTAATTCCTTTTCATCAGGACCAACGATGATTACTCGTGCTCGATTCAATTCTAAGACGGTCTATATTGATTCTGGAATTTATTCTGGAAAGTATATGACATTTTATGGTGGCGCACAATACACATCCCTCTACGATCCAATCAAAAATGCAATCGACCCTAGCAGCATATTACCGTCATCCGCTGGAAATGGGATGAATAAAATTTTACTCACCTCCGGCAGTAATTCAGGAAAGATGTTAGTGATTAATGGAGGAAGTAATGCAAGTTCTCTTTTTGATTTTACAAGTGGAACTTTTGCTCCAGGTCCGAACCTTACAGGGGTAATGGGTAAAAGCCCCGGACTCTTTACTATTTCTGGAGGGAGCCAAGATGGAAAGATTTTTGTTGTTCATGGTGGTGGGCTAACAACGACTTCCCTCTATGATCCGGTATCTAATGCTTTTAGCGCTGGTCCTGCCTTATCAGCTGCGGCTAATAATATTAATTCTGAATGTATTTTTAAAGTTCCGAGTGGAGCACAGGCAGGAAAATATTTAATTATTCAAGGAAATGTTTCACAGTCAACCTCACTCTATGATACTTCCAATAACACAAATGCGGCTGGTCCTTTAACAGGAGCAGTAATCGGTCTTGGTGCGACCTGTTTCCCTATTACTTCAGGGACTCATTCTGGTAAATTCCTAGTATTACAAGGCTTCGCAGGAACAGGAACTCGCATGTATGATCCAGCAACGAATACCTTTGGAGCTGGTCCGGCTTTGACCATGAATACAACGAACGGGACATTCTCCATGCCAATTACAAATGGGGCTAATAACGGTAAAGCTTTGATTATTATAGGAACAGGAACAGCAACGAATCTATACGATCCAACAACACATACATTTTCAGTTGGACCAAATCTAAGTGGAAGCGCAAGTAATATTTCACCCAGCTCTCATCTATTGCTTATGTATGGAACAAACAAAGATAAGTATCTAGTAATGCATGATACAACCAGTTCCATCTATGACCCGAATACAAATACAATCAGTGCAGGGCTTGCTATTCCTAATGGTGGTAGTTTAGCTTTCAATATCACA
>JANMOF010000016.1:0-14404 GCA_031368925.1 Leptospiraceae bacterium | reverse complement strand
TCTTTGAAGTAATCTAAATTCTTTGCATAGAGTGTATCAAAAAGTGTAATATCTTTTAGAAGCATCATTCTAGATTTATGAAGTTCATCTACAATCTTTTCGATTTGAACACTGAGTGTATCGTATTGCGCAATGAATTTTTGTGAGGATTTCACGAGAGAGCCGATGAGTGGAATCTTAGAAAGAAAACTATCTTCATCGGAAAGACTTTCTACATCCATGTCTTTTACTTTTAGCATTAGGTCAGTTAAAATTCTTCCTGTCTCGCCTGTATCCTTTGATTTGATTGAGCTTAAAATCTGGTCAGAAAAATCAGAAATCTTTTTCTGAGACTGAGAGCCATACTGTAAAACAGACTGAGTATCCTCTATATTAATTTGTTTTGCAAGCTCGATAATTTTTGCTTGCTCTTCTTTGGATACGTCTTGAATTGTGTCTGCTGGTTTGAGTTCTACTTGTGCTTGCGTCTGTGCTTGTGTTTCTGATGAAGAATTTTCTGCCATATAATTGCTCCTGTAATCGTAATTACGAACTTACACTTACAAATCAATTAAGCAAGAAATTTTTCTTGCTATACACAAGCTAAATTAAAAATCGGGAAATAGTGAATAAATGGGTTACGCTGTACGAAAATATATATCATGGAACTACCGTTCAGTGCAGAGCAGAAGATAGAACTAAAGCGTCAACATCGACAAATAAAAGAGAACAGCAGACAGATTAAAAATAATTGTGATGCTAGAGGAAGGATGATGATTTACGGATACTTAAATTTACGATACGAAGGCTCACAATGTCGATTGAGCGAAGAGCAAATTGCGAGAACCAAAGAATTTATTAACAATAACATAGTTACAAAATCCAAGCAGATAATATCATTTATCCACGAAAGCTTTGGAGTTAAATATACTGTAAGCGGTATAAAAGCATTTTTACATAAGAATGGTCTTTTGCTTGTCGGAGACAAAAGCAAAAGTTTTGAAAGTTTCCAAAACGCAATCCGAAATTTCTTTCAAAATATAAACTCTTTCAGAGAGGAATTAAAGACTTTTATAGGCTTAAAAATGCACGTCGTTCGACGCACATGAACGAAAACCAATTTAGCTTGTGTATATGCCTATGAACTTAGATACGGTTGGAGTTTCTAATCAACTCAAACGAATCCACAACTGCCTTACGAAAATCTCCAGCACAAAATAAAAATGAACCAACGTGCCCGGTAGAGACCCAACGCAGGGTTGCTTCGGACCAGTGGTCTTTTATTATATTGGTAGAATAGTTTGGGATATAACCATCCTTTTGCGCTCCGACAATAATCACTGCATCGGGTCTACGCGGCTTTGGAAACGTTCGAATATCCGCACGATCTAAAATGAGTCGCATGAAATGCTTTGCATCATTTTTGTTAGGGGAATCACACATTAAAGAAGACCAGTCACAGGCGCGACTAAGAGCGCCATCAATGTAAACAGGAGAACCAGAATGACTGGGAATACAAGCTGCAACGGCTAGTTCTAATTCTGATCTAGCCGCAGCGGTAATTGCTACGTATCCGCCCATGCTAATTCCGGTTACCCCTAGATTTGTGTGCCCTTCTCTATGGAGAAAGCGTAGTAGTGCAATGCCTTCGTCAGTAGTTGCGCGTAGCATCCGAAGAAATTCTGTGAATGTTTTAAGGACTACGCCTTTTTGCGCATTCGGTCTACGAAGTCCATAAAAAGGGTTTTCCAGTAGAACAGAGCCTACTCCTTTTTTAAGTAAGGGGATAGCCATGCTTATCCTCCTACGTGTAAAACCTTCATCACCCGTCGCTGCAAAATGTAGAACAAGAGGAGTATTTGACTGGTAGTTTGAAGGGAGAAGCATTTGCACATACGCACGTTTAGCCTCGTCCGGTAATTCGATTAGCTTTTTTTCTTTTCCTACAGTGTATTCGAATACGAAAGGACTTTCAAAATAGCCTTCTCTTACCAGAACATTCTTTTCTTTCTTTTCAGATTCCCAATGTACTTCAATATCTTTGACCGGGCGAAGATGAATTTCTTTAGGATGATTTGCGATTAAGTAGTGTAATCCGTCTTTATCGCCCCAACCGGACTGAAAAAAAAGATCTCGGTTAGCAAGCTTTGAGTAAATGGTATCGAGTAGACTATTCATCATTTACCACTTAATATAATAAACTGAATTTCCATTTTCTTCTTTGCATTCTACCTTTCCAGTTTTAATTAAACACATTTCTAGGATTCCCAGGAAAACACCTTCAATCAATATGGGCGAATAACCCGGAGAATTCGCTTCGATTACAACGTTCTTATCTTCTGCTGTAATAATTTTTCTTGGTTTTACATCGGCGCCCTGGTGATTTAGTAAAAATCCTTCCGCTTCAAATTTAATAAAGTCAAGCGGTGTCTTTAGAGTCTTTGGAAGTCCTGCTGACTTCTCTATGGTTGGATATACTTTTTGACCTATGAGTTTAATTGCTGCTCTTGCGAGGAGGGGGGATGTATTATCCTCAATGGCTTGAAATACTGCTTGAAAAACTTTTGTATCATACCATCCTTCTGGATCTAACTCGTTGAATTCCTTTCCGGTCATTTTCTTAACGGCGTCTAACGCTTCTTTTTTTGCATTTGGTTTTGTCTCGAGTAAACTGCAAGACAACATAATAAACTTTCCTTTAACTTGTGCCATATCTTCTATCCTTTTTGCGATTGAGTTTTAAAATAATTCAATTAGGAAAAGAACTATAAGGCTAATTAAAACAAAACAAAATAATTAATTTTGAGTTGTTTTATACTTTAAATATAACAAGAAATCAGTAGACTATTTGAATTTTTTACGATAGTAGCTAATATTAATTATACTCAATTATGAGCAATCATCTTCTACTTTCAGTGCGTCATATGATGATTAGACTCTTAATTTCTTTGCTGAACAATGATGTGATAGAAACCCATACTAGTAAATTTTAAAAATAATGCTTGCTAGACAGGAAGTTTCTCCTTAGAATGATTCGGGGAATACTGTATGGGAATTAAAATAAGCCTAATCTTCTTTTTTCTTACAATTCAACTATTTTCTCAATCGCAAGATGAAATTTTGCGAGACCTACGCGAAGAAAATGTTCCTTTTAAGGATAAGGAGTCGTATCCGAAGGATTTTTATCTAGAGAAGCTAAGAACGATTTACCTTGCAATGGGATATGCTCTAGAAACTAAGGACGATAAGCAAGCAATAGCTGAGGGTAACAAGTTAGAAAAAATAGGAATTCCCCATGATGTAATTAGGATTCGAGGTAAAGCAGAATTAGGCGAAGAGCAGGTTCTTTACTTAAAAATTCGTAGACTTCGAGCAGAGGCATATTATAATTTACGTGAGTTTAAGAGTGCATTACCGGACTCTAAGTTCATCGTGGAAAATCATCCGAGACCAGTCGTTTTTGATTTTACCCGCTACGCAGTTTCCTTGTATTATTCGGGTGATGAAAAGACTTCTAAAAGAATTTTAGAGCAAGCAAATACAAAGTTTAAAAACGAAAATGACCGGGTAATCCTTTCAAAAACGATTAAACTCCTTTTCAATGGCTACTAATTTTTGCTTGCTTGCATGAGTCATTCTAAAAATACTAATTTCACTACCCGCAGGTGTCCTTATGAATAAACTAATAGTATTATTTTTTATCTTTTCAGTCTCTATTTTCTCTGACGAAATAAAAGAAGAAGTCTTTCAATTCGAAAATTTACGTGTTATAAAAAAACCTAATGCACCGCCGAAAGCTGTAATTTCAAACGACTTTATTCCGGCAAATGCAACCGTGATTCAGTCAGTTGAGCTGAGCAATATTACAGGAATGATTCCTGAATCTGCTTTGTTTTTAGAATCCAATCAAACTACCGATGAGCTAATAAAATTTTACGAATCAGTTTTAATTGCCCGGGAATGGCGCATTTTACAAAAGGACAGCAAAGGAAATAAGTCAGTAATTCTAGGGGAAAATACTTCTAAAAAAGTGATGACGGTTCTCATTCGAGACGACAAAGACCACAGGCTTGTAAAAATTTTCTATCGTAGACCTGGATATTAATCTATGAGTAATGGTGAATTAAAAAATAGTAAATACGTATTACCCGCAGTAATACTTTTATTATTCTCGTTTGCAGGTACTTTCGCTTTTCTAGTATACCAATCCTATTTTTGGGCGGGGTTTATTTCCCTTATCCTCTACGTCGGATCGAGGGATTATTATTTAAAACTCAGAAGTAAAATTCCTTTAAAAATTCGTGGCACTGCCCCGACTCTCATGATTTTGATTGTGCTTATCACCATTGTGCTTCCCTGTTTCTTTATCATTCGCACACTTCTAGATGAACTCATTTCTCTTCTTTTTGTATTGAAGGTAAATTTAAGCGAAGATAGAATCATTCCTACGCTAATGAGTATTAACCTCATCACTGATTATTTTACAGATTCCGAATTTTTCTGGGTGCAATTTCCTAATATGTATCGAGAAATTGTCAACTCTTATGGCGATGTGTTAAACATTGACAGCCTCTATGGAATTTTAAGTAACACTACTTCTTTAATTCTAGGTGGAATCAAAATTCCCCTCGCTATATTTGTGAACATTTGCTTTTCGTTTATGCTGCTTTTCTTTTTTTATAAAGATGGTCATAAGTTAGAAATTTTTCTTATGAACAATCTTCCTTTCTCGGAAGAAGTAGAAAAACAAATTGGACTAAGAATTTCAGAAGCGGTGAAGGCTGTTCTCAAGGGGAATATACTGATTTCCCTCTTGCAAGGATTTGTTGCGGGAATGCTTCTTTTTTTTGCAGGTATTCCTAATCCAATTTTGTATGGAAGTATCGCTTCTTTCTTTTCTCTGATTCCAGTGATTGGCACTGCTGTTGTATGGCTTCCTGCGGGTTTGTACATTGGCTTCATAGAAGAAAGTTGGATAGTTGCAATTGTTTACATGAGTTTGTCTTTTACCTCTTACATGGTATTAGAAAATTTAGTGAAACCAAATATTTTAGATAAGAAATTAAACCTGCATCCGTTTCTACTTTTCCTTGCGTTACTTGGCGGAATTCAACAATTTGGAATTGTAGGTCTTGTTATAGGACCAATCGCTGTTACCCTCCTCGTAATCCTCTGGGATTTTTGGATGGCATTTAGAAGAAATGAATTCAAATCGTAACCCTGTGCCAGAAATTAAACCACTATCAGTCAGCGAAGTAAATCGTTCTATCAAGGCAATTTTACTTGATAGAAAAGAACTAAAAGATATTTGGATTAAGGGAGAAATTTCCAATTATAGTCCGTCCGGGGCGGGGCATATTTATTTTTCTCTCAAAGATCCAACTAGTGTTATCCGCTGCACTTTTTTTTCCTTTCAAAATAAAAACTACAAAGGAAAAAAACTCCAGGATGGGATGGAAGTGCAAGTCTTTGGTAGTATTAATCTTTACGAGCCTGGCGGTTACTATAGTGTAAACGTAGCAAGAGTCGAAGAACTCGGTAAAGGAGATATACTTTATAAGCTAGAAAAACTGAAAGCAGAGCTAAATGCAAAAGGAATTTTCAATGTTGAGCGCAAAAGACCTATTCCCCGCTTTCCTAAGACTCTAGGAATTGCCACATCTCCCAATGGTGCTGCAGTAGAAGACATTATTCGAATAGCTAAAGAGCGTTATCCGAACATTAATATTTTAATTGCGCCCTGTCAAGTGCAAGGTGATACTGCGCCTACTTCTATTGTTAGTGCCATTGAAGAGTTGAATAATCCAAAATGGGAAGTTGATGTAATCATTGCTGGACGAGGTGGTGGAAGCTTTGAAGACTTAATGCCATTTAACGATGAAGCAGTTGTAATGGCGTATTATAATTCCCGTATTCCCATTATATCTGCTGTTGGTCATCAAATTGATTCCCTTCTTTGCGATCATGCGGCTGACGCGTATGTACCCACACCAACCGCTGGTGCGGAGCTTGCAGTTCCAGAAATTGAAGACTTAGAAAATTATCTAGGCGATATGGAAAATAGGTTTAACCAGGCTTTGAAGTATAAATTAGACATTGCCCGAGACCGGTTGCATTTGATTTCCAATAAGCATATTTTCATTGAGCCACGTATGCTCCTTACGGATAGAATTCAAAGAGTGGATGAAATTATAAATCGAATTTTTCTTTTGGGGAAAAATAATATTTCCTCTAAGAATAATTTACTGCAAAGATTTGAAAATATAACGATTTACGCAAAATCAGTATTAAACGCCAAGGATAAACAATTTCAACTTGCACTTGGAAGAGTAGATAATTTTTCTCCACTCCAGACGCTTAATCGTGGTTATTCTGTTGCGAGAAATAAAAAGAAAGAAGTTATAAGCTCGCCAGCGCAAGTAAAAGTAGGGGAAGAGTTGGAGTTGATTTTAAAAGATCAATTAAAGATTAAAGTAGAAGTAAAGGAGAAATAAATGGCAGCAAAAGAAAAAGATGTTTCGTTTGAGGACGCATTAAATGAGCTAGAACAGATTGCAGAAAAATTGGAGCGTGGACAATTGACTTTGGAAGATTCCATCAAGGCATATGAAAGAGGAATGGATCTAAAGAAAATTTGCTCGGAAAGATTAAAAGAGGCAGAGGGTAAGATTGAGTTTCTTGCCAAAGCGCCGGATGGTAAAATTGTAAAAGAAAGTGCAATTCGAGAGTCTAAAGAAAAAGAGAAAGAAAAAAAAGCTAAAGAAGAGATATTATTTTAATGTTACCAATAAAAATTAAAGAATGGCAGTTACTACTGCTCCTTGCCTGTATCCAGTTTTCTAATATTCTTGACTTTGTAATCATGATGCCGCTTAGTCCGAGACTCATGGATGTATTCAAAATTAGCCCAGCTGAGTTTGGATTCATTGTTTCTTCTTACGCATTTAGTGCGGGATTTGCTGGAATTTTAGGGGCGTTTTTTATAGACCGGTTTGATCGTCGCATTGCGTTAAATACTTGTTATGCGGGACTTACTCTCGCTACACTTCTATGTGGGGTTGTTCATACGTATCCGCTACTCGTTATGGCTCGAATTTTAGCGGGAGCATTTGGTGGTCTTACCGGTGCGATTATATTTGCTATCATTGGAGACTTGATTCCTTACGAAAGACGGGGAAAGGCAACCGGTGTTGTCATGTCTGCTTTTTCTCTTGCATCTGTGATTGGTGTTCCTATTGGACTTTATCTTGCAGAAAAGTTTAATTGGAATGCTCCTTTCTTTGGCTTATTCGGATTTAGCGTAGTTGTGCTTGTGTTTGCTCATTTCTATACTCCCTCTGTAAAAGGTCATCTTTCTACTTTGGCAAAACATCCGATTAAAACTTTAGAAATTTTATTTTTTAACAAGAATCATCTTATCGCCTTTAGTTTGATTACCATGATGATGTTTGGGGGATTTTCTGTTATTCCCTTCATAGCCCCTTATCTAGTAATCAACATTGGACTTTCTAATGCAGAGTTGAGTTATCTATATATCCTGGGTGGAGGCTTTACTGTATTTACCGCTCGGCTGATAGGGAGTCTTGCGGATAAATTTGGTAAGCCGCTTATATTTGCAATTGTTGCAATTATTTCTATTTTACCGATTTTAGCTTTGACCAATTTACCTAAAGTGCCTCTTTATATTACTCTAACCGTTACAACTTGTTTCTTCGTTTTTGTATCTGGGAGGTTTACTCCTGCGATGGCGATGATTACGGCGAGTGTTCATCCTGTTAACCGCGGAAGTTTTATGAGTATGGTTTCCTCTATTCAACAAATTGCATCTGGTCTTGCTGCCAGTTTATCGGGAGTTATCATTCAGAGAACTGCCGAGGGACAACTTGCGGAATTTCCTACTGTAGGACTTGTTGCTAGTGCATCAACACTCATTGCAATCTTTATAGCAACTAGACTAAAGACGGTCACTCACGATTAAGTTTTTTTACTTGACTATTTTATGTATTTTAATTAAACTATTATAGTCATATTTAGGAGGTTCAAATGGACTGGAACGTAGCTGCTGCTAAATCGCAATTATCTGAATTAATTGGCTCGGCAATGAATGAGCCACAGGTGATTTACAATCGCAAAAAGCCTTCTGTAGTTGTTGTCAATTATGAAGAATTTAAGCGATTGAAGAACTTAGATATTTTAGTTCACAGCACTCGAAAATGGTCAAAATTCATAGAATTTTCTAATGATCTCTCTCAAAGCAAAATGATCTCTATCGAGCTTCCTTCTCGCTCGGATCGAAAAATAATAAATATGTAATCACCTTACACAAAGGAATAAAATAATGTTTTCTTTAATGAAAGGGATAGTATTAGATAAATCTAATAAATTAATAGCGCTAGCGAAACCAAATAGACCGCCTTATATTGCGCCCACTCGGAAGCAACATTGAGTTCGGCGAACCGACTGACCCATCTCTTTCGCAAGCCCATTGTCGCATACGCGCCAATAGGTGTAAACCCCATCCTCAGCGCTGGGAACGCTGACGCTCACCTTAACTCAATCATTTCTTTTGTGAAGAAATGATAATGCAATATGGATTATGTACTTAATTGATACAAATATAATATCAGAGCTGACAAAACCTAAAAAAAATCCCGGTGTAGTTAAGTGGATTGCTATGCAAGATACATTGTCCTTAAGCGTTATATCCTATCATGAATTACGTTATGGTATTAACCGCACTAAAAAAGAGCAAAAGAAAAAGTTAGAACTTTGGTGGAATGAATTCATGTCATTCACACCTGAATTCATTCCGGTAGATATAAATATTGCAAATATTTCTAGTGTAATTCGTTCAAAATCGGAAAGTGAAGGGTATATAATGACTCTTGCAGATTCTTTTATTGCAGCAACTGCCATTCACTCAAACAAAATATTAGTAACCCGCAATGTATCTGATTTTGAAAAATGTGGACTTAGTCTATTAAATCCGTTTGAATTTGTGGATACTTAAAAGTATCCACTTCCGATGATTGCTCTATAATCTGTAGGTGCGAGTGCAGGATTTAGAAACCAGGATTTAGATTTATCAAGAGGCTTTAAATCTACTTTGCGTTCAACTTTATCCTCTAAAATAAGTTTTGTGGGAGCTTCAGTGTATGAATCAGGCATTCCATCAAAATCGGTATCGAGTTCTGCCCTTGTTTCCCAAATAATTTTATCTGCCCTGCCGTCGAAGTTTGTATCTATTTCTGTTCTTACTGCAAGTTTCTTAAAATTATAATAGGACGTTACTTCAAAATACCCATCTTTGTCTCTGTCGTGTTGTGAGATAGCTATGAATTCATTTGGCAAATACCATCTGAGGGTATCAATTTTACCATCATAGTCTTCGTCTTCCTCTTCGTGGATTTTGACAATGTCTTTCACTTGTGCTTCCCGTTTAGGAGCAGATGAGGAACCAACCCAGATCATTAAATCGGTGAATCCATCCATGTTTCTGTCTAACTCATTATACAGCAAACGGAAGTTACCCGCATCATCCATATAATAGCCTTTTGTATCTACTTTACCATCTTTGTCTGTATCTACATCTTTGTGTTCAATAGAAAGACCGAACTTTAAACCTTTCACCGGTTTTTTGTCACAATTGATTGTGTATGAGATTAAAACCAAAACTAAAATGCTGAATATTTTTTTCTTCATGTTCCTCTTAACCCATAGCCAATCTTTCCATTGGATCTATTATGTGGGTTACCTGTACTCCGTAGTAGTCATCAAGAATGATGATTTTTCCACGTCCAATAATTTTTCCATTCGCGAGTAAATCCAGTTCTTCACCAATATTTTTATCTAGCTCGACTACAGCTCCCTCAGATAATTGCAAAACATCTTTGATATACATATTAGTTCTACCAAGCTCTACTGTCAGAGACATGGTTACATCCATAAGCAGGTTTAAGTTAGAACTAGAAGATGCCATAGATCCACCCATTTTTCCGGCGGTTGGTTTGGCTGTTTGGGGAGGAGGAGAGAATCCAGGACCTAAAGCAGCAGCAATCGCATCTGAGCTAGGACCATCACCGCCAAGGTTCATTCCTGCAAATGGGTCATCATTATTATCGTTACCGCCGGAGGAGTCTCCACCACCAAAGCTTCCCCCACCGAGTAGAGCATCAATATCTTCCTGAGAAAGTGAGCCATCTGCCATAATAAGTACCTCTTAGAGTAAAAAATTCAAAAAATTTGTGTTGTCAAGTAAAGAATAAAAGACGACAGAAATACATTTTTAATAACGGTAGAATAAGAACCATGGACGATAAAAATAAATCTACAGTCATTGATTTTATTACCGCAAAAGAGGCGATTCTAAAAGAGCTTTCTTCGCTCGAAGCAGTATCTTCAGGCGAAGTTGCTCTCCCTGAAATTTTTCCGGAGAAGAACGAAGTTAAAGTAGAATTTCTGGCGAGTTCACTTGCACCAGAGCAAATTGTAGAATGTCTTCAGATCATAAAAAATCATATTGAGAATATTCGAATTCATACTTTCGAACCTGGATTTTATATTTTTCAAGCATTGAACGAAAACGTATTCGATAGCAAATCCATTTTGGATAATATCAAATTTCGATTCATTGTGTATAACAACCAGAATAAAGTAGAAATTTCGAAGAAGGGAGATTTTAAGCGAGAAGAAATTTTTGTGATAATCTCGATTTTTAAATATGTAACCGGCTCTAATTCCAAAAAAAATGCAAATCCCAAAGAACTCTTGTCTAGACTTGGTGTAACTGTATTTGATCCAGCAGAGGAAGCGCTTAACGGCAATATTATCACGTTCGATCATATCGCGGGGTATAATAGTGTTAAGCAAGAAATTTTAGAATCCATAGTTATGCCAATTTTAAGTCCGAATACATTTGATGAAGTATCAAAGTTGACTAGGAAATTTCCATCCCGCAATCGTCCGCGTGCGATTCTTTTCGAAGGAGATCCTGGAGTTGGGAAAACAACAATGGCAAAAGTGGTTGCGTGTCTTTGTAAAATTCCTATGGTCTATGTTCCAATTGAATCTATTTTGAGTAAATACTACGGAGAGAGTTCTCAAAATTTAGCGTATGTGTTCGATGCTGCGGCACTATTTCCAAGTGCACTTATCTTTCTAGATGAAATCGATTCGCTTGCGGGGAGTCGTGAAGAAGGAATTGTAGAGGCTACTCGTAAGTTGCTTTCTGTGCTACTTCGTAAACTAGATGGATTTGAAGGAAAGCCCAGAACACTTACGCTCGGCGCAACCAACCGCAAGCAAGATTTAGACAAAGCACTTCTTTCTAGATTTGACAAGTCGATTTATTTTCCATTACCTGATTCGAGAGAGCGTGCGGCAATACTCGAGAATTATGCATTTCAATTGAGCGAAGAAAATCGTATGGTGATTTCAAGCCTCTTAGATGGTTACTCAGGTAGAAACATGAAAGATTTTTGTGATTTTGTGGAGCGTAAATGGGCATCTGCAATTATCGAACGCGGTTTACAGGCTTCGCCGCCTCCGTTTGAAATTTACCAAGAGGCAGCAGAGGTAATTCGTAAAAATAAGTAGTAAAATTTTTTACAAAGTTAAATTAAGTTCGTAAAAGACCGATAATTTATAAAGGATAATACTTTACATATTTCCTATCGTAATTACTATTATCCAAAAAGAAATCGAATGAAGATTTAAGGAAGAATGACTTTATGAAATTGATTACAATCCTAGTTTTTTTAATGAGTGCCAGCCTCTTTTCCCAAGCGAAAGATACAGCGGGTAGTGGCGGCGATGCGGGAAAACACCCTGATGTTGAATCTCAAAAATCTCCTCAAGTAGATGCTACTGAGCAAGACTTAGACAAGCAAATTACTGATCTAAACGAGAGATTGATGAAGCACACAAAGTTGTTTAGAACTCGAGTAGAAGCTCTCCCAGGTAAAACAGTTCTTTACAAAGGTATCACAAAAGGAGACGATTGTGAGGCAGCTGCTGATAATAAGCAAACTGACCCAGCTAATGATTGTATTAGACTTGAAGTTTTTGATTTTGTAAAATCAGAAGAAGGTAAGACTGATCTTAACCTTGGTGCGAGAAGTAAATACATTGTTCTTTTTTATGAAGGTGCTGGTTGGGGAGAAGACCCAATGAAAGAGGCTCCAAAGAAATTGAAAAAAGTAAAAAGCAAGATTTTACTAAACCAATTTAAAGAAACTGATTTCAAAATTTCTGAAGTAACCGATGGTGAGCCGCATACTCCAAACGGAAAGCCAGGGGAAAACAAACACGACGAAAAAATTACCGTTTTCTACCAACATGATGGTCTTCCAATGAGAGATCCAAAAGGTGCTCCGTTCCCAGAAATGAAAGATCGTAAAGGTTATGGTTTATATAAATTAGCAGACGTTGAAAACACAAAGACTCACCCAACTAAAAATGTTTTCAAACAAACCTATTATGTTAAACACTTGATTCAATTTGATAAGTTATTTACTGCTATCTTTGATTCAAATGATACCCGTGCAAACAAACGTTACAAAGAAAGTAATCAAGTTCTTAAAAGTTCTTTAGTATATTAATGACTGAAGGGGCGAAGTGAGATATATTCGCTCTTGCCCAACCTGTAATATGGAATTAAGATTCCCTCTCGATATGGGAATCTTAATTATCACTTGTCCCAATTGTTCCCATTCTTTTCGAATGGATCCCGACGACCCGAGAACTTACCAATCTGGGAGTTTTGATTTATCTCCACCTAAAAAGCCTGCATCGATTAAGGTTCCTTTTATAAATTCAATTTCTACATATTTGCGATCCACAAAAGATATAAAGTTTCTTATTCCTATTTTTTTGTTTTTAGTTTTGCTACTTAATATTTTAAAAATATACAATTCAGCCCCTGAGAGAGGCGATACCGAAAAAGAAATTCAGGAATTTTTTCCTGATCCAGACCAAGAGAAACAAAAGCCAGAGAATGAACGTGAAAGTAACAAGCCCTCTGTTGAAATTTAATTTTCATGAATAGAATTGTTTTAGAAGAGTTTGAATTGGTAGGGGATTCTGTCTTCCGCCTCGAACAAAGAAAATCCAATCATATTATAAAAACTCTAAAGTGCAAGCCGGGCGATAGGCTAAAAGCGGGCTTACTGAATAAATCTCTCGGAACAGCAATTATTCATTCGATAGATTTAGAAAAAAGAGAAGTTTTGGTTCGCTATGAAGGGGAAACTACGGATTTACCGTTTACAGCCCTTAGCGCATTACGGGTATTTTCCTCTATCCAAAGACCGCAAACTGTAAAAAAGATGATTCACCTCTGCGCAAACTGTGGCGTTCCTGAAATATTTTTTTTTCCTGCTGAGAAGTCTGAATTTTCTTATTTGCATTCTTCTATTTGGTCAGAAAAAAGTTTACTAAATGAAATTATCTTGGGGCTAGAGCAGGGTGGTAGAGTAATCGCACCTAAGATTCAAGTCTTAAAAAATAAATATAGAATCAAAGAGCATCTAATAAAAGGTAGTCGCTTTCTATTAGATTTTAATAGTCCATATTTAACTGATCTACATGCAGACTTGGATTTTTCAAATTCGATTCAAATTGTTCTCGGACCTGAATCGGGTTTTGCTAGCGAAGACACAGAGTATTTTCAAAGTTTGGGATTTAAAAAGATTTCTGTTTCCGAAAATATTCTTAGAAGTGAAGTTGCGCTTTCTTTTTTTCTAGCACAGGTCGAATTATTAAAACGCAGCACCACCTGAGAAGAAAATCATCTGCTCGTCTTTAGCTTTGAATTGGTTTGTTTCACTATCTAGTATCCATCGGCGTCTGTTTTGCAAGCGAAGCGTTAGTGGACCGAGGTTAATGGCAACTTCTGCAGCACCCTGTGCTTTGTCGTCTACCTTAAAGGCTTCCGTGTTTTTATCGAAGCCTTTTTTGGTATAAAAAGCAGAGAAGCGAAATATAGTTCCTATCGGTAAGTAAGCGCCTAGAAAAACGCGAGAGTTGTTTTTCCCTTTGTAATCCTCATAGTTTGCCTCAAAACCAACCTTATAAATATTGACTATAAGCGTATTAAAATAACCTTTTACGGTAGAGCCATCGGTTGGTTTATTTTGTAATGATTCGTATTTTGTATAAGGAAAATTCGTGTCTAAGTTTACCTGGTAGCGTTCGATTTCATAAAATGAGTCAAAATACATAGGGATGTAATTAGAACTCATACTTCTGTATTCGGGTCTAATGGTTACATTAATTTCACGCGATCCGATTTTAGCAATGACACCATAGTGCCTTCCAAGCGAGTTCTGGACATTCTTGATTCTATTGTAATCTGCATATGGGGTTAATTCGAAAGTATCCGTACTGATGATTTTGAACTCTGCATCGTATCCTTCTACTCCCTGTT
>JANMOF010000190.1:0-19302 GCA_031368925.1 Leptospiraceae bacterium | reverse complement strand
CGAGCAAGTATAAATTAGATAGATTTGATTTTATAGCAAGCTTTCGAATTGCATGGAATATAGAATAGGACATTCCGTATTTGTCAATAAATTTATTACTGATAAATTGGTGAACAACCTTATAAGCAAGAGTATAAATTTCAGAATAAAGATCTTCTCTTTTTCTTTCTGGTATCTTCTTAGAATCGTTTAGTCCTTTTAAAATTTCGCCTTTTAGAATTTTTTCTAAAATAGGCTTTGAAAAATAGACTAGCGCAATAGAGAGGGGACCTGCTAAAGGACCTCTACCAGCTTCATCAATTCCACACACCTGAAGGCTTTGTTCAAAAGAAAGCTCTTCAGGCTGGAATTTATAGAGTGTTTGTTCTGAGGAAAAGAGGTCTATGCTGCTGCTGTAACTTGGGCTTCAGTCGCAGTCTCTTTTTGAGTTTGAGCCAGCTCTTTTTCTTTCTTACGCTCGGCTTGAACAATTGCTTGTCCTCCGCGAAGCTCTTTAATACGTGCAGTCTTGCCTGATTTTTCTCGTAAGAAATACAGTTTTGCTCTACGAACATGACCTTTACGTACTAATTCTATCTTTGAAATCTTAGGAGAATAAAGTGGGAAGATTCTTTCCACTCCGATATCATAGGAAATTCTTCTAACATTAAATGATTTGTCGTTCATTTTATTTACAATAGAAATCACGACACCTTCATAAATCTGAATTCGTTCCTTAGCCTTTTCCCCTTCACCTTCAACAATTTTATAGTGCACTTTTACAGTATCTCCGACAGAAAAATTGATTTTTCTTCTATCCATGTCTTTTTCGAATAATTTTGCGATTTCGTGGTTCATGTTCTTTTCCTTTCGTTAACGATTCATTTGCTTTCTATTTTTTTCTTTCCATTTACTAATTTCAGAATGATTCCCACTGATTAAAATATCAGGAACCAACCATTCATTATAGTTCTGTGGCTTAGTATATTGAGGGTATTCTAGCTGCCCTTCCCTATTGTGCGATTCATCGACTAAACTGCCATAAGAATCACCCATAAAACCAGGTAGAAGCCGTATCACTGAATCGGAAACACAAAGCGATGGCAAATCTCCTGATGATAAAACATAGTTTCCAAGGCTCAGTTCTACGTCAACTAAATGTTCAGTCACACGATGATCCACGCCTTCGTAATAACCCGAAATGAATGTTAGATTTTCTTTTTTTTGGGCAAATTCGGTTGCAATTCTTTGCGAATGAGGAGTGCCGCTTGGGCTCATCATACATACAGTGCCCTTGTTTTCTCCAAGCGAAAGGAGTGCCTTGTGAATTGGCTCTATTTTAAGTAGCATTCCAGGACCACCACCATACACGGTGTCATCGACTCTCCCAAATCGGTCACTAGAAAAATCTCTAAGATTTACAATATTAATTTGAAATACTCCTTTTTCGATTGCCTTCTTTGGAAGTCCTTCCGAAAAATAAGATAAGATTTTATTTGGAAAAAGTGTGAGAAAATTAATCTGCATGTATCCAATCTTCCCAATTAAGAATTTCAATTTTAGAATTCTTTAAATCCACCTGACCAACAAATTGATTAATATAAGGGATTAAAATTTCAGTGGTTTGATCAGAAAATAAAAGAATCGGATGCGCTGGGTTTTCAATAATTTCAAGAAGAGTAAATTCAGAGTAAATAATATTGCCATTGTAGGGTTTTAAACCAATAAGTTGATGAGTAAAATACTCATTTGGCTCGAGTAGTTTTTCGGATTGAAGCTTTGGAAAATACAAAATCCTACCAATTAATTTTTCGGATTCCTCTATTGACTTAAAACCTTCGAGCGCGATGATAAACTGATTCTTATCTTTGCGTATTTCAAGGAGTTTATATGACTTTGCCCTTGGGTCAGAGGACAGATAAATAAGAGAATTAATTTCGAGAGAGGAAAGAATATCACCACTACTTGCAACTTTCAGAAAACCTTTCAGACCGAAAGTAGAAGTGATTTTTCCTATGGAAATAAAATCATCAGTCAATGATTTCTAAACTGTAATTTTTTCCTTCTTTTGCGCTCGAAGCAGCAATCAAAGTTCTGAGCGATTTGGCAATTCGACCATTACGACCGATTACTTTTCCAATATCTTCAGGTGCAACAATGAGTTCAAGGATAGTTTCATCCTCTGCCTCTACTTCTCGCACATTAACTGCCTCAGGCTTATCAACTAAAAAGGAAACAATATATCTAAGTAGTGCTTCTGAATGCATAATTATTTAGTTTTAAATTTAGTCCAGAGCCCCGATTTTTTAAACAAATCTTTTACAGTGTTAGTTGGTTGAGCGCCTTTTTTTAACCAGTTAATTGTTTTTTCGTCATTAATGACTACTTGATTTGCTTTGTTGATTGGATGGTATTGACCTACTACGTCAATAAATCTTCCGTCTCTAGGAAATCTGCTGTCTGCAGCTACAATTCTATAATGAGGTTCGTTCTTTGTTCCAGTTCTTTGTAATCTAAGTTTAACCAATTTTAATTCCTTTCTATCATTCCGTAAAACCGACCCTCGTCGGTCAGTAAAGGGATATGAATTCCTTCATTATGTAACAAAAAAAAATACTAGGTTTTTGTCAAGTTTTTAAGACTAAGCGCACTCTCATTTGGCTTTCCTGACTTAAAAACAGCCGATCCAGCTACGCAGATATTAACACCAATATCGGATAATCTCTCAATATTATTTGCATTTACTCCTCCATCCACTTCCAGTTGAATTGGATAAGATCCGATGAGTTCTTTTGCACGATTAATTTTTTCAAGCCCACTTCTCACAAAACTTTGCCCATAAAAACCAGGCTCCACTGTCATAATCAAAATAAGATCAATGTAAGGAAGACAGTCTTCAATCATTTCGACAGGCGTCGCTGGATTTAGCGCAATTCCTGCCTTAATTCCATTCTTGCGAATATCCTCGGCTAATCGGATTGGAAATTCGGTAGTTTCACGATGAAACGTAATAAATTCAGGTTTTAGTTTATAATACTTTGGAACATGCCGCTCCGGATTATTTACCATCAAATGTACATCCAATGGAATTTTTGTGAGCTTGCCAACTTCTTCTGTCAGCGCTTCGCCAAAACTAATCTGAGGCACGAAATTTCCATCCATTATATCCATATGAATATAATCAATAGCTTTTGGTTTAAACTTTGGGACTACAGTTGCAAGAGAGCTTAAGGGAGTAGCAAGAATTGAGGCTGAAATTTTTATCATAGATCGCTCCTAAATTTGAAAGACTTTTCTTTATCACCATCCATTCCAATTAACGAAATTCGAACATCGCCCTCACGATAGAAAATGAATTTTAGCTCTTCTTCTTTTTGAAATGGAATATCTTCGAATAAATTCTGAATGGTCGAATCATCGTCTATTTTTTGAATTTGTAATTTGTAAGACTTAGCACTATCTACTTTATACGAAATTTTTTCGTATCCACTCTGCGCTTTTTCTTCTGGCTCAAAGTAGAAAATTTTAAAACTAAACGAACCATCTGAATTCGTGGTGTAAGACTCAATAATGCCATTTTCCCGTTTATCTTTTGTTGGGATAATTTCAGAAATTTTATATTTAGTTTTTTTTGTGTTTAGAATTCGGGTAACTAGTGGAAAGGGAATACCTTTGTAATCCTCTACTCTAGAAGATCTATCTTTTACGTCTGGTTCAGTTACCAGTAAAAAGATTTTTTCACGGGTAGTAATGACCTTTCCAGGTTCAGGAATTTGCCCGACTACTGTCTCGGGAGATTGACCTTCCGAAACGGGAACATATGTTATGCCACCTAACGTCAAGCTTACATATGTTTCGCCAGACAAAATTTTATCGAGTGCAGACTTTGCATTGCCCAGAGTCTGTCCTTTTAATTCCGGCATTTTTACTCTATCTACGCCGGTATTGACAGTGAGATAAAGTTTCGCTCCAGCTTCCACGTTTTTACCAGCAGAAACTGATTGATAAATAATTTCGCCATCATTTTTTTCTGGGTAGCGCTTGTTTTCAATTCTGACTTTCAAACGAAGTCGCATAAGTTCATTATGAACCTCTGTGTATTGCTGTCCTACCAAATCAGGCATCATAACACTAGCAGCACTCTTAGTTCTAAGGAGGACTACAAGGAAAGCAGCAATAAAAAATACAATTAAACCGGTAGTAATGAATAAAATATAACCAAGTGCTGGAACTACTTTTAACTTATTTAAAAATTCTTTCAAAGGAAAACTTCTCCCGTTTGGGGCTTTGCGCCGTTAATAAAGTCCACAGAGGACATTACCTTTTTATTTTCTGGCTGAACGGATTCAAGAATTAAAATTTTGGAATCTCTGCATTCTACACCGATTGTTTTTTTGGTTATAAGATGAAGCGTCCCCGGTTTATTGAGAAGGGAAATAGAAGTCTCGGTAGAAATCTTTGTAGAATAAATACCCATTCGCTTATCTCGAAAAGTTGTGTAACAAATGTATCCGGGGTTAAATGCTCGAATCTTATTAAACAAAAACTCAGTCGGCAGAGAGAAATCTAATTTTCTATCTTCTGGCTTTATTTTCTTACAATGAGTTGCTTCTTTATGATCTTGCGGTTTAGCTTCAAACTTCTTCCCATTGGAAATTTTTAAAAGCCGCAAAACATCTTCGATTCCTAATTCAGTAATTTTCTCGAGTAAACTTCCAAATGTATCTTCACGAGAAATCAAAACTTTCACCTGGCTAATAATGTCTCCTGCATCCAACTCTTCCGTGATGTATTGAATGGTTGCTCCAGTCTCTTCTTTTCCATCTAGGATCGCAGACTGGACAGGGGACGCTCCTCGGTATTCTGGCAAAAGACTTCCGTGTAAATTAATCGTTCCTAGCTTGGGGTAATTAAATATTCTAGATGGAATAATATACCCGTAGGCAAAGACGATGTATATCTCTGCCTCAAACGAATTTATTTTATCAATTGCAGCATCGTTTCGAATATTAGGAAACTGTAATACTGGAATATTTTTTTCGACAGCAAATTTTTTTACTGGAGATGGGGCGGGATTCTTATCACGTCCTATTGGCTTATCTAGATTTGTCGCAACAAATAAAACTTCATGTCCTTCTCTTATAAGAGCATCCAGTAGTTTGGCTGAATGCTCCGGTGTTCCAAAATAACCAATCTTCATTTACTCTTTCGCAAATCCTTTCGGTTTGTCTTTCTTATCAATTTCACTTAGCTTGCCTAAGTATTCTGGAAGTTCAATTCCTGCTTGTTTTGCGAGCTCTTGGAGTGGAGGAAGTGCGCCGATAAATCCTTTTAGAAAATTAGCGGTAGAACTACCATTACCCGCTCCTCCATTTCCAGAATCCCAAACAGTAATCTTATCTATCTTGAGATTAGAAATTGCTTCTACTTGCTTACCAACAATGGCTTCCATTTTTTCAATGACGAGTAAAGTAGCAGCTAATCCCGCGTCTCCGTTAGAAGCAGAAATAATTCTCTGATAACCGGCAGCCTTGGCTTCGAGTAATGACTGTAAGCCTTCTGCCTCAGCTTTAAATTTGAACAAGGTAGCATCTGCTTCCCCACGAGCAATGCGGCGAATTTTTTCGGCTTCTGCCTCTGCCTCTACTTCAATTCTTTTCTTTTCTACTTCCTGTTGAGCTAATTGTGTCTTTTCTAGTTTTGCAACTTCGGCTTGCTTTTCAGCTTTAGAAATTTCAGTTGCAGCGTTTGCCTTGGCAACTTCTCCAACTCTTAATGCCTCTGATTCGCGTTTGGCAAGCTCAGCATTAGATTCAGCAACTTTTGCTTTTGATTTATTTTCCCCATCTACGGCTAATGCGTTATTTTCCGCTACGGCGATACGTTTTTTCTGATCGGCGACTTTTTCTCCTTCCACAGCCTTAAATTCAAAATCAGAAACACTGATACGTTTATTTGCCTCTGCTTCTTTTTTCCCCTTCTCTGCTTCTGCTTGTTGAATTGAGATATTAATTTCTTTATTTCGAATCGCCTCGGCGGTTTTCGAAGCGCCTAACGCGTCTAATTCGGCAATTCGAATCATCTGGTCTATGTCGGCTTCTTTTTGTCCTTTGAGAGACTCTGCTGTTTCTTTAGCTACTTCAACGTCTCTTTCGCGTATCGCTTTTGCTTGCCCTGTAGCTCCAAATTTTTCCTGATTAGAAACTTCAATCTTAGCTTGATTGATTGCTTCTGCCGCTGCTTTCTTACCAATTGCTTCAATATAGCCCGACTCATCTGTTAAATCTTTAATGTTTACGTTGATGAGGGTAAGACCGAGTTTGTTCAACTCAGTAGTTACGTTTTCATTTATCTGCGCTAGAAATTTTTCTCTGTTCTGATTAATCTCTTCAATATCGAGTGTAGCAATCACGAGACGGAGTTGACCGAGGATAATATCTTCAGCCTGCGTTTTAATTTGAGAATCAGAAAGACTTAGCAGACGCTCAGCGGCATTTCCCATTAGACTCGGATCAGTAGAAATCCCCACTGTAAAAGTGCTCGGTGTATTGATACGAATATTTTGTTTTGAAAGTGCGCCCGTGAGATTGATTTCAATCGTCATCGGCTCAAGACTTAGAAACTGGGAATCTTGAATGAGAGGCCAAACAAAAGTTCCACCCCCATGAATACAAATCGCGCTCTTATCTTTTCCAACGCGACCATAGATGACTAAAATTTTATTAGAAGGACAACGTCTATATCGCTTCACTAAAAAATAAACAACCGATGCTCCGATTAAAACCGGAACCGAAAATATTCCTAAAATTTCTCCCATAAAATTCTCCTTATGATTACAATGTTTCTACTACTAAAATTCCATCTCTGAGAGAAGAAACTTTTATTTCAGTGAAGGCGGGAATTTTTTCACCGTTTAAAGAGACTGCCCGAATGTTCTTCATGCTTCCTTGAAAACTAACTTGAATTTCCCCTACTCCATTTTCTGGAATCGTCATATAAACTTTTCCAACTTTCCCAATTGCATTCTCTAATTTTAGTTCATTGATCTGTGCCAGTCCCCGCACTTTTGTAAATATCCAGATTTCAAAAGCAGCAGACGCAAGTCCAAATAAAGAGGAAAGCGCAAAACTAATATATATCCCTAAATTAGTATTCTTAAAAAGAAAGAGTCCCATCCATCCAAAAGCAGCAGAAAAAATCGAAATGGTCTGAAGAGATAGAAATTTAAAATCTACGTTGTCCGGGTCAAAAGCGTCTACGTCGTGTATGTCGCTATCGTGTCCAAAGAGGGCAAGGGAAAACTTAATAAAAAAGAAAATCGTTCCGGCGACTGCCATATAAAAATAAAATGTTTCTAGGTAAGGCATGATTAACTCCATTTCACAATATGAAAATTTTCCCAAAAAAGGGAAAGTATTTTTTAGGCTCATTCTTACTTGATTGTTGACAATTTGCGAAGCTCTTCGTTAGCCGCTTCCAATTTACTCAATCCAATAGGCAGAGGCATGTAAGCTATTTTAAAACTTATCAGGATCAATGTGTAGCTTGAGTTCATTTGATTGTATTATTCTATTATCAAGATGGAAGGATAGAATAAGGGAATAATGAGACTTTGGCGCGTTCTTATAGATTCTTTTTAATTGCTTTATCGAATTTGTTATCGTAAGCTCGAATACATATTTTCCATTAGGTTTAATTAAATAAGTCTTTTCATTAGCTTCATATACAAAGCAATTGTGCTCCATTAGCGTTGCTTTTTGATGTTTTTCAATCAGTAATAAACTTCCAAAGTCTGTGTGTTTAAAGCCAATGGAAGCTTTTCCTTTATTGAGTATTGTAACCCTAATCTCGGTTTTATTGACTCGAATTATTTTGATTTTAATGAACTTGTCTACGGTAGGAGTTTCGGGATAAGGTTCGGCTTCTTCTGCGGATAATGGATAATATCCGATACCTTCTGCACATAAAAACAAGATACAATAAAACCAAAATATTGCTATTCTATTTCGTTTCACTTTTGCCAGACTTTTTTGTTATTTTTATATTCTACATAGAGATCATGATAATGATACCATTCTTTTTCTCTTGCACGAACTTCACGCAACTCCATTTCAATGTTTATAGCATTTCGAAATCCGCTTTTCTGTCTTTCCGAACGCTGCCTTGCTTCTTCTTTTGTTTTTGCGTTCAGATTTCCTAATACAGTTTCAATTCTTTTGCCGTGACCTTTGTTGATGATTAGATCATCATAGTCATCTTCGTGTTGCTTCTCATGAAATTCAACGCCTTCTTTAGTATTAAATCCTAAATAAATCTCATTCAAATCATATTTTCTTTCTTTTTTATAAAACCTAGAAAATTCTGATATATCATTCCAGTGAAGATCAGAATTAAGTATTATCTATGTTTTTAGATTTATTTTCGCTAGCTTAACACTATATGTTCCATCAATGTTTTGAACAACGCTATCCTCAAAGGATATTTCAGGATTCGTTATGCCTGCTCTTTTCGTTAAGTTCCCATTCTTATCAATGTTTGGTTTAACTTTGCCAAAAACCGTCGGAATTCTCGTATGAAAATACTCTAAAGGCTTTACGACAACATTCGCCTGTCCAACTACCGGTTCGTTCTTTCCAAATATTCTGTAAAGACCGTATCCTACAAAACCCCACAAAATAAGTTCTCCGAAATCTGAATTGCTTTTACTTCTACTCATAAATAAATTATCTCCTTTTGATAATTACCTAATTTTTATCTAGCATTCTATTTTAAGCAATCATTTATTTACTTAATATAATATTTTTTCCTATAATTGTGCAAATTGAGCATTAGCCTAAAAAATTATTCAACCAAATTTCTTCTATTTTCGTTATACTGAATGCTTATTTGAATCAGATAAAATTGTTTACAGGTAAGGACTATCATATGCAATTATTATTATGAATACAAAGTATTTAATTTTCCTCCTATTTATATTCGTTGTATACGATTGTAAAAAAGAAAATAGTTTACGAATTGAAAATGAAAGAGAGTCCGGCTCAACAATTAGTCTAAGAAATTTTACGAGAGATGCATTTAATGAGAAAGGAGATTTAATTTGGAAACTAAAAGCTAAGGAAGCATTCGTCTTTGTAAATGATAACAAGTCTATTTTTTATGGATTGGATTTTGATCAGTATGAAAAAGGAAAAGTTAAATCAAAACTGACAGGTGACAGGGCAGAAATAGATCAGAAACTAAAGACACTAGTTGTAAACGGAAATATTGATTTGATTACAGAAGATAGTCGTCACTTAAAAGCAGAAGAATTAATTTATGATTTAGAAAAAGAAACGCTAAACACAGATAAGCCGGTGACTATCATAATGAAGGGAACAACCATTAAAGGAATCGGAATGGAAGCAGATAAGGGACTTAATAAAGTAAAAATCTTAAAACCAGCAGGGGTTAGTAGCGATAACCCGCTAGAAAAAAAAGAAAAGAAGCCCACCAAAGAAGACTAATCTTACAGAATAATCTAAGATTGCCTTGATGCCATGAGTTCAATATCAGTCATACGTAACCTAGTCGAAATCGCTCTTGCTAATTTTTCATAGAATAGACTTCCAAGTTCTGGATATTTATGAACTATTTTTTCAAATTCTTTTCGTGAGAGGTAATAAAGTGAAACCTCGCCTGTCGCAACAGCATTAGCCGATCTACAGTCCGCATCTAGAAATGCAATGTCTCCAAAAAAATCTCCCTGCGAAAAAATAGTAATGAGCAAACTCTGTTCTGCCGCTATTGGAATTACTATTTTCACATCACCCTTTCTAATAAAATAAATCTCATCTCCAACGTCACCTTTATGAAAAATATATTCTCCACTTGAGATTGTTTTTGTGTGAAAATTTTTTTCCAATTTAGTCATTAACTTAGGACTTACACCAATAAAAAATTCAAATTCATTCAGATTCATTTCAATCGGAGAAACAAGCGCTTCCTGAAATTCTTCGGTCAAAATTTCATCTTCCACAAATTCCAATGCAGTTTCAAGGTCATAAAAAAATCGCAACGTATTGCTTTCCGAAAAACCAAGGTTTAATAAGTATTCCCAAACATTCTGACCCGATGGCAAATCAAGCGGAATGGAACTCAGTAGCAACGAACCATTGTTTACCTCAATGCGAGAATGAATTTGTGCGAGCATATGTGCCGCCGTAAAATCTACCGACAAAACTTTTCGCATATCCAGAATGATATACTTAGTTGTAGTAAGATAGGATTCTAGAACGGTAAAGAGTTGATCAGTCGTTCCAAAGAATAGCTGTCCCTGTAGCTCTAAGACTAATGTCAATTTTCCCCTTCTTTCCAGAACTTCAATTTCAGATGGAAGTCTTCTCTTCTTAGAAAATTTTTGATCTCCAAAAAATTTTCTATGTACAACATTTGATCTCACCTGTTCTCTTATATAAAGTAGGATTGCCATTCCAATTCCAGTTCCAGCCGCAGTTACTAAGTCATAGGTTAAAGCAGAAATAATAACCACTACAATTACTCCAAAGTCAATGATAGTAGCGCGGTTTCGAAGTAATCGAAAACTATTCCAGTCGAGCATTCTAAATCCAAGAACTATCAGCACTCCGGCAAGTGCAGCAATCGGAATCCATGCAAGAATTTGAGGAATAAAAAATAAAATCAATGTTGCAAAAACTCCAACAAGCACGCCGGATAATTTTGTTTTACCACCGCTATTCAAATTAACCAGCGTAGGTCCCATAGTACCAGACCCGGGAATGCCTCCTGCAAGAGATGATACAATATTTGCAATCCCCTGCCCCATTAGCTCTCGATTTGAATCATGCCTTGTCTGCATAATTGTATCATGAACAATGCATGTCTTTAGAGTATCAATAGAAAGCACAAAGGCAAGTGTTAGAACAGGGACAATTAAATTTAGCACCAGATCAATATCGAATCCCCAAATCAATTTCCATGTATTCGAAATGCTATTAATAAATTCGCCAGGGGAAACGGAGATTTGCCCGATCACGAATGGATTATTTTTAAGAGAAAATAATCCATCTTGAAAAGAGCCTAAAGCAAAAAAAGTAATCGCTCCAATACAAAGTGCAAATATAGCCGGAGGAATTTTCTTTGAGATACGAATCACAAGAATCATCGCAAGAATAGTAGATCCACCGATTAAAAGATGAGTATAATTTTGATGGGATAATGTATATATGCCGGTAGGAATTTGACCTAGTTTTGTAAAACCAAGAATCTTCGGAACCTGCCCTAGAATGATTAGAAGTCCAACGCTTCCCAGGTATCCTGTAACAACTGGATAGGGAATGTATTTTACTAGTTTTCCCCCACCTGCCTTCCCTGTGGCAAATTGTATTATACCGGCAAATAGAGCGGTTAACGTTACAAAAATAGGAATGTATTCAAGGGAAACATTTTTTCGATGGACTAACTCCATTACAAAAGCGGATAACACGGCACCTGCCGGAGCACTGGGAGCCGAAATCATCCCGGGAGTCTTTCCAAAGACAGACGCAAATATACTTAGAATGATTGTTCCAATAATTCCAACTACGGCAGCTTGCTTTGTATACGATTCACCTAATCCAGAAAATATAATTAAACCATAGGCAATAGCAGATGGTAGAGCTACTAGAAGCGCAGAAAAACCACCTATGAATTCATTGACTGTGAAATATTTTACCTTTTCTTCTTTCATTTAAATAAATACTTTGATTACGATAAAAGTAAGTAAATTAATTGCATATAAAATCCAGTTTGCCTGGAAGCTGGGGGAAAATACTTTTTCATCCAGAACTGCATTTACTTTATTCGAAATCTTATGAATCATCTCTTCCTGGCTAATATCAACTTTCCCCTCTTCGTTGATTACTCCTGATACAATTCCCAGGAAGTCAAACCGCGAAAGAAAAAATTTTACAATCCCTTTAATTAAAAAAGGCATCCCCTCTAATTTCTTAAGGTAAAGGGGCAAATATTCATTTACCGTCGTAACTACTCCAGACGAATTCAATTTATCCAACAACTCCATTTTTGAATTCATTCGCTCGAAAAACTTTTGCAGCAAGTATTCTACAAATTGTGTTTTTCTTTCTCCAAGTAGAGAAGTAATCGCATTCGTGACAGCATATTTTTTAGCGAATAAAAAATGAAGGATAGGAAAAATAAAAAAGAAAGTTAGAAATAATAGGCTCGCCTGCCAATTCATAACCAGCATAAGAATTACAACAAGAATTGCAGCAGCCCCACCACCATGACCGCCTTTAGCACCTGACGCATCAAAAAGAGTTTTCAACTCCGGTGTAAGAAAAGCAAGGAAAATCCAGTTCGTAAAAACTCCGATTCCAGTAAGGAGCAGGATGGTAATTAAAGCTTTTAATCCCTGCTTAGCAAATGCTTTCAGTAAAGTTGTATCTATTCCCATTTTTCTTTTTTAGCAAAGAACCCAATTGTAGCAAGAGAAAAAATTTACCAACTACCCCCCGCCCCACCACCGCCCGAACGTCCCCCACCAAAGGAAGAACTGGAACTAGAAGAGCCACTGCTATAAGAAGAAGAGCTACTGGAACTAGAAGATTTACTACAATCTCTAGCTGGTATTGTATAAGTTGAGCTACTTTTATTACTACAATTCTTGCAGGCATAATGTCGTATGCCGGAACCAGAACTTGTGCAGGTAGGAGAAACAGTGACTGTATCTGATTCAACAAAATAAGTTTTAAATTTACAAGAAGGACATTTCGAATAACTAGTGAATAATGACTCGTATGCGTAAATCTTAATATCCTTACTTTTTTCACAAAACCAAACGTCGTAGTCAATAGACCCAATTTTCTCTTCTACTTTCTGCCCGTCCTTCAGGAAAAAATCATCCTTATCTTCAGAGAGCCTAATCATATCCGCATTGCACTTAGGACAAATTCTAACTTCTAATCTAAGTTGTCTTCTTTTTACAAGACTCCATACAACAAAGAATAGAAGTGGCAAAGGAAATAAAACCGATATTATAATAAACTCGGATGATCTAAAATTTAAGTCGATTGCTTTGTAAAATTCGTAGGGGTCTTTGTAAGTTTTATTAGATAATTCATAAAAAGTCTGAAAAATAGAAACTGTAACAAAAACTCCCAAAAAGAAATAGGCTTGGTATAGTAACGGGGGCAAATAGATATAACTCGTTGAAAAATAAAAAAGAAAATAAAGTGCAAAAGGAACTAATCCTAAAAAAGCTAATTTCCAATTTACCAAATTATCAGAAAAAAGAATGCTATACTTTTTCCCATTTCTATTTTTTAAATAGTATATTCCAATCAAAAACAATAATAAATAGAGAGGAGTGAAAACTGGGGAGAGAGAATTATCAACACCGGTAAGAGGTCCTAAATTTTTATCATCCGAATCTAAAATAGGATTGGAGACATCCTTACTACTATCAGGTTCATTATTAATTTTCCTAGTAACCGCAGAAATTACATTTGTAAATCCTGCATTGTAATCTTTCTTTTTTAAATTAGGAACTAATTCGTCTTCGCCTATTCGCTTTAAAATTGCATCGGGCAAAACTCCTTCTAGTCCATAACCCGTTTCAAACTCCCATCTTCGTTGATCCATTACGAGTAGCAGCAAAAGACCATTATCCTTTCCCTTCTTTCCAATTCCCCAATAATTAAAAAGTTCGACTGCAAACTCTTTTGGAATACTAGATCCAATCGAAGGCAAAATTACAATCGCAAACTCAGCCGTAGCCGCTTTTTCTAGGTCGGTAAGCTCTGAATTTAACCGGGCTCTATCTGCATCACTTAAAAAATTGCCCGGGTCTGAAATAAAACCACCGTTAGTAGTTCTAGGATTTGGAACCGATTTTACATCATAAGAATCAGCAATCAAAATTCCCGAGAAAAATAAGCAGGCTACAAAAAAAGAGGAGAATAAAATTTTCATAAATACACCTTACCATAGTTTTGTGATTTTTTGCACGTATTATTTCACGAAACCTGTTTCTTTCAACTACTTTTTAACAATTGATTTACAATAGTAAACTCATAAAAATCATGTAAGAGAAAAGGAAATCAGTAATGATCATAGGGATAATCGTAAGTTACCAACCAAATATAGAAGATTTAGTTCGTAATATAAACGATGTCTTAGAGCAAGTTGATTCCCTTTTGCTAATCGAAAATGGATCTAGCGATCATATACAGACTCAAATTACCTCTCATCTAAATGATAAAAAAATTAAGATTTTCTTGGAAGATAAAAATCTAGGTCTGGCAAAGGCACAAAATATAGGAATACTAAAAGGACTAGAGCTAGGCGGGGATTATTTTCTTTTTCTAGATGACGATTCTAGATTAACTAAAGGTAGTGTGGGGGAATTAAAGCAGGAATTTGAAGTTAATCCAAAGCTTGGAATTGCTGCCTGTAATATTATACATGAGAATTCAAGTAAAGAGCAGAAGTATTGGATAAAAACAAAGTGGTTCTATAAAAGAATGGGTTTTACAAGTCTTATCCGCAAATTAGAAAACGTAAACACAGTTATTTCATCCGGGAGTTTGGTTTCAAGAGAAGTAATTGAAAAATGCGGTCTGATGCGAGAGGATTATTTCATAGACTATATAGACATTGAATATTGCCTGCGGGTAAGGGCAAATAGTTTTACAATATCAGTAATTCGATCGGCTGAGCTTAGGCATAAATTAGGAAATACTAAAAGTATACAGGTAGGTAAGTTGGCTTTTCATCCTACGAATCATAATCCAGAGCGAAGATATTACATGATTAGAAATAGAATCTGGACATGGAAATTATATGCGCTTCCATTTCCGGGATGGTTTTTAATTGACCTGGGAAATTTTTTTGTAGATAATATGAGAGTTTTTATTTTTGAAAATAATAAATTTCAAAACTTTATAGAATTTTCCAAGGGATTAAAAAATGGAATTCTTAAAAAAGTAAAAATGAAATAATGATTCGATACCACCCGTGTTGAAAAAATTGAAATTTACACTGATAGTATTTTTTTTTCCAAAAGGAATAATTTGAAATCGAAAGAAAATTTTCTACTATTTCTTTTTTTTCTACGGGTAACTTTGATGCATAAATCTTATAATAAGCATCTATTTGATTTATTCGGGATTTATTTTCAAGCTTCCAACTTTTAATGTATCGAATTATTCCAAGACCTGTCTTAACAATTCGCCAAAATGAGAAAGCTTTTCCACCCACTACATTGTTTTTATGAATTCTATATTTTATTAATGGCTCATCTAATGTAATTATTTTACCTAAGGAAGAGGCAACAAGAGCAATCCACCAATCGTGCATCTTTGCTTCTTTAGGAATTGAAATTTGTTTTATTAAATGGTGTAAAGATGCATTCATCATCGCAGAACAACCAGTAACCGTATTTTGCATAACTAACCGGTTAAGGTGATGCCCCAATCTCCAATTAATTCCCTGAAATTTCCAAAATGATTTATGAATTAATTTTAATTCTTCATCCACTACAGAAAGGTCCGAATGAAATAATAGAGGGGTATCTTTTCCAAATACTTGTTCTTGCTTCTGCAAAAACTGGAGAGATTTTTCGACCTTATCATTATCCCAGACATCATCCTGGTCACAAAAAAAAATATAACCTGCGTCTTTTGGAACAGTCTGTAATAATAAATTAAAACTCTCTTGCGGACCTACATTTTTTCCAGAAAAAAAATTAATAGGCAACAAATCTTTCCAATGATTTAAAATTTCCACAGTTTTATCAGTGGAACCATCATCTCGAACTAACAATTGAAAAGGAATCGTTTGTTTTTTTAAACTCAATAATTGTTCATCTAAAAATTTCTCTCCATTATAGGTCGAGAGGATAATGAATACGTTAGACATGACTTAAATATTTCTGTTGTAGATTGGTAAGAATTTTAAAAACTTTTTCAGCCTCTTTCTCCCAACTTGTGGATACTACGTATTTGACTGCATTTTTTCTCAGACGATTACGTAATTCGTGATTCTTTAAAAGTTGAAATATTTTGTCCGAAATTGACTCAATGGATGGGTCACAGAAAGCACATATATCATCATTGAGTCCCCACCGATTATTCGGTCCTTCATTTATAAGCAATGTACAGTTAGATGCCATTAATTCTAAGGGTAATAGAGATAGATTAGTAAAGGACAAAACTAGAGCAAGATCAACAGACTTATATATTTCATATAGCTGACTCAATTGAAGAAGTCCCAAATTGGTAACTTCAAAAGGAAGCATTAAATCTTTATTATCCTCACCTGCAATCAGTATCTCTACTTCTGGAAATTTCTTTTTTAACTCTCCTAGCGCGAGTAATCCTAAATATGCGCCACGTCTTGGAGTTTTTGTTCTCAAATAAAAAAACACTCTTGGTCTATCTTTCTTCCAAGTATTTTGCGGTATATTTGCATCATCCACAGCTTCATACAGATGTTTGTCATAAGAAAATCCGAAGCTTTCGCAGGGCATTTGGTATTTTTCTTTTAGCGTATCCTTTATCCAGTCACCCGCGGTAATTCCAAAGAATCCAAATTTATATGTTTCCTCTGCTAAAGCGTAATCCGTTCCGGGTGGATAAAAAAGAGGCTCATAATCTTGGACAAAATAGGTTTTGATAGGAGAGCCTATAAAATCTCTTACCGGATAAGCTGTCCTCCATTCAGTTGCCATTGAAATTAAAGCGGGTTTCACTTGACTTCTTCCTTCAAACACATCAGCATGAACAGGAATATAATCTTCATTGATAATTTTTTTACTCTCAGCTTTTGACAAGTGATTACTTTCAACAATGATAAGATTATTTTTGATTCCATATTTTTCTAGAAAGTGAACCATTCTAAAAATATTCAAATGTCCACCAGAGCCTGACCCTGGATTAAATGCAGGTATGAACCAGTTAATATCAATTATCCGCTTATCCCCATTATATTCGGAACCGTATTTTACAGGAACAAAAATATAATATGTCTTTGCTATTAAATTATCCTTAGGTGATACAATATAAATAATCACTTGTGTCAGAATTCTTTTTATTTTCTTTGAAAATTCTCTTCCAATGTATTGTATTATCTGAATCATTCTATGAAACATGTTTTTTTTCTTTTACCTTTCTTCCTTTTCCATCTTTAAGCAATCTATGATCCATTGAAATTGTGCTGTATAAAAATGTATTTACTGTCTTTTTTGAGCCTAGAAAATATCCCAAGAAACGCAACGAGTTATAAACTGGTCGATAAAATAATAATTGAATTTTTTTAAACAGGCTCGTTTCCTTTGAGCGAATTAGAGTTGAATAGTCAAACCTTATTTTGAAAAGAATAATTTTAACTAGAGATTTGAGGTTACTTAGTATTTGGTGTTCAAAATGAATTTGAAAACTAACTGCTTCTTCAAAACTTCTTCTAAATACTTCTATCATCGTATAGTGATGAGAATGATAAACTATTGCTTCATCCGCATAAGCTTTTATATAACCATTTTCTAATATAGCTTTCGCCCATTTCTGATCTTCGGCAAAGTTGACATCTTCATACGGAATTTTATTCCAAACTGATTTTCGGAGCATAGCGTTATTATCCGAAAAATAGCAGTAAAACATTTGCAAATTTTTATCCGCATTGTAAGAATTAAAGTCTTCGATTTTAAAATATGCAATCGGTGGAGTGCGGTTAAATCCATCAAAGTGTTGATTCAATTCTCGCCTTGTAAAAATATCTGCATCTTCATAGGCTTGATGTCTACCAAATACACCTGCAACTTTTTCATTTTCCAAAAATGGTCGCACTAAGTTCGTCAACCAATCGTTATTTACCGGAGTTGCGTCGTGGGTGATAACAGCGATTAGCTCTCCAGTTGATTTTTCGATTGCCAAATTTCGAGTTTTTCCATGACCAAATTCCGAAGAAGGAATCGAAAATACTTTTAGATTTCTATGAATTTTTGAAGATTCATTTAGAAATTCCAGTGTGCCATCCGTTGATCCTGAATCAATAATAATAATCTCCGCATAACCATCATAAGCCTGTGCATAAATCGCAGATAAGACTCTCTTGATAATTTCTCCTGGATTTTTTACAGGTATAATAATAGAAACTGAAGGTAAAGTATTCATAAACGTGATTGTATCAAACCCTGTAAACCTTCGCTTAAAGAAATTCTAGGACTCCAACCCAAGTATTCCTTTGCTTTTGTGATATTTAAAACATTCCACTTTGGAAGTTTAATATTTGAATCTTTTTTTATTATATTTCTTATAATTTTTTTACCAAGAAACTTCTCCATCAAATCCAAAATTTCCTTTAAACTTGTTCCGATTCCTGTTCCTATGTTATATACTGAGTATCCGCTTTTCCGATTGATTATTGCTTTTTCAAAAGCAAAGCTCATATCTTCTAAATGAATATAATCACGAACTATATTTTCATCATCGAATATGAGTATCTCTTTTCCTTCCAGAAATCTGCTGAGAGCAACTCCTATAAAACCCTGGTTTCTTCCGGAGGATAATAATTCACCATATGGATTTGAAATTCGAAGAGTTATGCAGGAATGATTGGAAATTTTTGTAAGAAGATTAAAATAGTATTCTAATGCTAGTTTATTTATTCCATAAGGTGTCAATGGCTCCGTTGGGTCTGTTTCTAAATGTAACTGTTCGCCTCTCTCTCTATAAACTGTTCCACCACTACTTGCAAAAATAATTTGTATAGGTCTATTTATTTTTTTTAATACCTCAATCAATTGTAGGCTCGGAATTAGATTTGCTTCCGTTTCATACACATAATTATTATTAGACTCCATCGGTTTCCCTGACTGTCCCAAGTGAATTAGAACATCTATGCTCTCTAAAAAGCCTTCCAGATTTTTTTCATCGTGTAACTGTCCAATAGTCCAGCTTTGAATATTTTGGAAATAATCTATTTTTTCTCTGCGGGAGTAAACATGAACAGAATATTTTTTTGCTAGGTAATTAGTAAGAGGTTTTCCTAAAAATCCAGTTGCCCCAATAATTCCAATTCTAAGTTCAAGTCGTGTCGTATTCGGTGGCATATATTTACTTTTTAAATATTTTTAACTTCATAAAAAAACTTCTAATAAATTTTAGAAATTGGATCGTCTTACTTCTATTAAATCTATTGTACCAAATATCGATTTTTTTGTAGGCATATTCATACCCTCTTAGTTCATTTATTAGAGTAGCCACTTCAAGCGGAGTATACTCATAAGCCAACGATTTAATAGTTTTATCTTTCCAGAGCAAAGTAGAG
>JANMOF010000537.1:0-4172 GCA_031368925.1 Leptospiraceae bacterium | reverse complement strand
CTTTTTATTCTTCTCATTTGCAATGTAAAGTCTTACTGACTCTATTTTAAACTCTTTTGTGTATACTCTCATCTTGGTCTCCTTTCGGAAACCTAAATTCGTGTCCACTTTTTATGCAGTAGTCCAAAGATTCGACAACACCCAAAAAGCTCCCTCCCGCGTGCGGGGGGAATTGTTCTGAATATTGCTGAACATCATTGAAGTTCAGGGGGGAACACAACCCCGAAAAGTGAACCAAAACATCTAAAGAACCCCCTCCCGACAAATCAGGATTAGCCACCCAAACCTTCGTCCCAGCCCGCAAACAAGTAGGATCAAAAACCAAATCCCCCGGATCACTCGTCATGAGGATACAGCGTTGTATTACTTTTACATTTGTTTGAACTACATAGGATTTTTCGCTAGCGTCAAATCCCCATTTGGTGTCTGTCCAATTATTCATTATAGGAGATACTGGAAAATAATCTAAATACATGTACCATGCTAAACTATTTTGTCGCGCAATCAATAGATTAGTTTTTACAAGCTTGTTCAAGCCCTCATGGCTAGTTTTCCAGTGTTGGTTACCGCCTATGTTAAATTCTCTTCCATTAAATTGAAAAGGCATCGAACCCTTTTCGCTAAAACCCTGTGATGTTAATGGTCCATACCTAAAAGCTTTTCCTGTAAAACCATCTTTTTTTAAATCTAGTTCATCATTTATAGTTTTTATTTCTCCATTTTCTAACCTTACCCATTTATATTCGTTAGCCTCAGGGTCTCCTAATTCTTTTCTTTTAAAAAGTTGATTTATTTTAATTTTACTTTTATCTCTACAATACCATAAAATATAATTTTGCGTATTTCCTAGTATATTATCAGCCTGAAAGCTTGTGGTTGTATAATTAATGACCCTGCAAAAATTATTTGAGCCAAATACTTCTTCAAGAATTACTTTAACATAATGTAAGTTTTCTTCCCCAATTTGCACAAAGATACTCCCACTATCGGTTAACAGGTCTTTTGCGAGTAGCAGGCGATCACGTAGATAAGAAAGATAAGAATGAATTCCAAGCTCCCAAGTATCGCGGAATGCTTTAATCATTTCAGGTTCAACGGTTAAGTCTTCGTCTTTGCCGTCTTTGACATCACGTTTATTTACGAAGGGTTGGAAGTTAGAACCGTATTTGATACCATACGGAGGATCGAAGTAGATGGTCTGGACTTTGGAACCCATGCCTTCTTTTTCCAAAAGGGAGTTCATGACTAACAGCGAGTCACCCGCAACTAGACGATTCGACCAACGGTTTTCATGTTTGTAAAATTCTACCGCTTGCCGAAGAGGTTTTTTCTCAGTAGCGAAAAGAGAAGGTTGTTCGTCCTCGACTTCTTTCTTTACCGATTCGATAATTGTCTTAGGATCAATTCTTTCATGCACATGAAGCGAAACAGTCGGGACTTCAAAACTGAGACGCTCAGCCTTCCCCGCCCATTGCAACTCAGGGTCTAGGTGTGGATCAAACTTGTATTCTTTCTTATTTCCGCTCTGTTCTTTATCAGGATTCACAAGACCGATTTCAGGATTGTTTAACCTTGTCTTGTCCGCGTGAACATATTGCTCTACTTCATAATTGTGAACTAGTTTGTCTTTTGGCATGGGCTTTCCTATGTTTTGAGTCGCTTCTACTCGTGCGTTTTCTATCCTACTCTAACGTCAGGACAGAATAGAGGCTATTTTTGGTATAAAATATTGTCAAGGAAAAGCGGGGATTACTGGGGGGAAATGGGGTGTTGGGGATATAAAAAGTTAAATCTTTATTATTTTATTTGTAATCAATGTTTCCTTATACTTTTCAGCAGTCAGAGGGCATTCAATGAAAAGTATAAAATCATTTTTAGATAAATGGATTTGTTTTTTTCTTTCACCTAGTAGAGAGTCATCATACGATTTTTCGCTGTGGCTCACTCTTGTTCTAATAGAAGTTTTTTTACCATTCGCATAATACCAATACATCTCATGATGGGTTTGGTCTTTCACAAATCCTTTTTTTTCTAATGCTGATTTGAATTGATCTGTTTTATAAGTAGCCATTATTTTTTTATATCAGTGAGGAGAATATTTTTTAATTCAATTGCATCTTGCGTTAAATTATCATTTGCCTCATGCAACAATCCATCACAAAGGATTATAAAGTCTTCATGAAATTGATTTAAAGCTTGGACTCTGTCTAAATTATAAGAATGAAGTTTATATCGAGGACATTCAAAGACCCATAGCCCTGATTTATATTCTGAAATACAAGATACTGGTTTTGTAAGAATAAACTCCTTTTCAAAAGCACCACCAAACTGATTAATCGTAAATTCGCCAGTCGTAATTTGCTCTATATCATAAATTTCGTCTATTTGAATTATTTCTTCTCTCTCATTTACTTGTGCCCTTCCTTTCAGTTGAACTAACGTTCCAGGTAAAACCATTTTTATTGAATCTTCGATTTCATTTGAATAATAGCATGTAATCTCTCTGTTTTTATCATACAATACTATATGTTTTTTTCCTGCTTTAACACGAATTTCAATAGCTTCTCCATAAATACTAACGACGAGTCCTTCTTCTATTTCATCAGTTCCTAAGAACGAATCTAAAGTTTCCGTAAATTTTTTTGTTATAGATGTTTTTGTTTGATTTGAACGTAAAATTTCTAATCCGTATTTCCCATCTGGCACAAGTCTTTTAATAGATCGAAGGGCTCTACTTCGAATAGTTCTATCAGGAATTAATTCAATGATGCTTTCTTCATTTTGTTCTGAAATACCATTTAGGAATTTTAAAAAATTATCAAAAAAATAATATCCGTTTTGTGATTCGTCGGGAAATAAAGAAATAACATCCGGCAATTCTGCATGTATAGCTAAACTACCTTTTGAAGATGATCTAAATAATAATTCACAGGCTGAACGAATATATTTGGAATAATTTCCCCTAGCTCCTGTTTGACGACCAGAAGTTGCTTGTGCAACAATGTAAAAGGATTTTTGAAAAGCATCTAGCTTTTCTGTAATGAAAGAAAATGGTACAGCAATTTCTTCAGAATCAGGATCAAATATTCTTAAAGTTATTTCTTCTTCCATATTTCCTACAATCGGTAAAATCTAAATAAAATCAACTATTTACTATCATTAATTGTAGTTATAACAATTGCCAAAAGTGTCATTTTAAAACTTCATAAATTATTTTTTTTGATATATCCCACAACAATAAGATATCACTGTCCCCAAAATTTTTACTATTGGATAGCTCTTTATAAGGATGAATATAATTTCTATAATCTCGAAGAATACTAACAATATCTTTTACACTGCTAGTAATCCATTTTAATTCATCCGAAACTTCTATATAATCCTTTAACCCCCAGTCTTTTAGTGGAAGAGTTTTATTTTGCTTATCCCTTGGAGCAGTAATTGCCGTAAATATTTTTGATTTATTTCAATCTGTTTTGATTGAGTAGTAACCATTCCAAGTTTTTCTTTTACCCAACGAATTATACGCTCCCTTTCTTGGTCGTTAAATGGAGTTAATATGTCGGTCAATTGCCTGACGGCATCTAAATCATCTTTTACTTGATTACTCATTCTTGATTCCTTTATCTGTAACTATTGTAACCTGCCAAATTATATAATTATTATTTTGAGTAAAGGAATTTAATGATCTATAACCCAACCCCACAAAAGGAGACCGCCCATGCAACTAACCAACACACCCCCGAAACAAAAACACAGCTCCGACCAACAAGCAAATACACAACCGGGATTAATCCTAATTATCCTCCTAATCGGGCTTGTATTCCTAATCATCTTCCTATCCGGGACACAACAACCAAACAATGAAATATTGACCCTACTCAATCTAGAGCAGAAAATAGATTCCGAAATTGCACTAACCAAAGAAGAGCGGATAACATACTGTAGACTCTTAGGAGAGATACGAAATATATTCTTAGACAACTGTGAAAACTTAGATTTCAAAACAGTCTTCTCCGGTGGTCGTATCATTTCGCAATCGTCAAAACGAAAGCAATGTGAAAAAACGGATTATCTATTTAAAGATAAGAACAAAGTGGACTACTGCATAAAAAGTGGACATTGAATTTAGGCTGCCTTTTCATATTGTATTCTAAAATTGACTGGGCTTG
>JANMOF010000536.1:0-2122 GCA_031368925.1 Leptospiraceae bacterium | reverse complement strand
AGTCCACGGACAAATGCCATCGGTAGAATTGCGGCAATCACAGTGAAGGTTGCAAGAATCGTTGGGTTTCCTACTTCCGATACTGCATTGATGGTAGCTTTTAAAATTCCTAGCTCGGGGTTAAGATGTAAATGCCGCTCTACGTTTTCGACTACAACGATTGCATCATCTACTAAAATCCCAATTGAGAAGATGAGGGCAAATAATGTTACCCGGTTCAAAGTATATCCCATGAAATAATAAATCGCAAGTGTAAGTGCCAGAGTTACGGGAATTGCGATAGATACTACAATCGCCGCACGAATTCCCATTACGATTGCAATGAGCAGAGTAACCGAAAAAGTTGCGATGAGTAAGTGCTCGATTAACTCGAAAGATTTTTCCTCGGCTGTAGACCCATAGTTTCGAACTATGGACATTTTAATATCAGGCGGCAAATCTTTAGAGAAGAGGTTTGCTCTTTCTAATAAATCTTTAGCGAGGATAACAACGTTAGTTCCCTTACGCTTTGCGAATACTATTGAGACAGCATTGCGAACGTTACCACCCAAATCTTTGTCGTATAACACCGATAACCTGCTTCTATCTTCTGCCCCGAGTTCTACTCTTGCTATATCTTTAAGTCTAACAACACTTCCCCCGCGTTGACCAATTGCAAGGTTTCCTACTTCTTCTTTTGAAGAAACTCTTCCTCCAACTTCAACTTGAAATTCCTTTTCTTTTGAAAAAGTTTTACCCATTGGAAAATAGGCATCGCTCATTTTTAAACTCGTCGCTACATCTGAAATAGATACACCAAATGCAGATGCCTTATTTGAATCCACGATTACGCGAACGGTATTTTTTCTACCACCGAGTAATTCTACTCTTGATAAATCTGGAGTACTAGAAAGTTCTCTTGCAAGAGGTGCAATTTTTTTTCTTAGGTCGTAATCATCTCTAGTTACAGAACTAAAACTCAAAGTCAAGAAAGGAACATCGTCAATGGTAAAGGAACTTACTTTAGGTGGAAGCACGTTAGCCGGCAGCTCTTGTCTAATTTCCATTAGCTTGTGGTGAACTTTTACGAGTGATGGCTCTGTCGGCTCGCCGACCTTAAACCTTACAGTTATTATGCTCCCATGTGCCTGACTTGCGGAGTATACATATTCAACCCCATCGAGTCCCCAGACGGCTCGTTCTATTGGTTCTGTTACTTTACGTTCAACTTCTTTTGCTTCAAAGCCGGGTGCGCCAATTCTTATATCTATCATAGGGACAGAGATTTGTGGTTCTTCTTCTTTCGGTGTGAGGTAAACAGAGAATATCCCAAGCAAGATACTTACAATTACAATGACTGGAGTAAGTCTTGAATTTATAAATTTTTCAGCCAGATTTCCTGCGAACCCTTTTTTTAATTTACTCATGCTTTATTCCTTCTAGATTTGTTTCAGATAATGTTAATAAGCCAGCTCTCGCTTTCAAATATTCTGATTCAATATTTGTTTTTGCAAGAATGATGTCCGCTCTTCTCGAAAATACTTCGGAGAGTTGGATGGCGTTGATTGCACCGCTACTAAAGAGTTGTTGGCTAACGGTAAGTTGCTCTTTCATAAGTTTGGAGTTCTCTTGCATTAGTTCTAAGTTTTTCACTAAAGCTTTCTCCATTTGAAAAAGTGATTTTACTTTTGCTTCTTCATTTCTAATTGTTTCTTCAACTCTTTCTTGCATTGCTTTACTATTTAGTTTTGCTTGTTCTATCGCATCCAAGTCTCCAGGGGAATAGAGATTCATTTGAATATAAAAACCTGCATTAAAAGAGTTGGCTACTGCGCGTTCGCCTCTATATAAGTAGGATTCTCCATACACTCCCACTTTAGGAAGAATTCTTGCTTTCTCTGCTTCGGCTTGCTCTGTGGCACCGTCCGCGTAGGCTTTCATTGCTTTTGCCATAAAGGATCTTTCTGGTGCGGAAAATTTTAAGTATTCGTTCGCGAAGGAGTTTGTAGTCTGTGTTTTGATAGACCAATTTTCAGAGAGATTACCGGAAGAGCATTCAATAGTTGTTTTTAAGGATTCGATTCTGGCTGCGGTTTCTTCTTTTATCCACTCAATTCTATTTTTTAAACTTTTTAAAGCAATT
>JANMOF010000188.1:0-13795 GCA_031368925.1 Leptospiraceae bacterium | reverse complement strand
TTCCATATAGGCATATAAAAATTCTGTTTTTTTAAGTCCGGTTCCACATACAGGACAAATTCTTGGACGTTGAACATTTTTATCCCAATTTTTTCCGTAGACTTTACGTGGATCTGCTCCCTGGAATGATTCTTCTTTTTTTTCTCGCTCATATTTTTCTTTGTCAATTCTTTTATCTTCCGAAGAATAAAAGAACATGAGGATAATGCCAACAAGTATTAATGTGAATAGAATAGAAAAAAAACTTAGCATTGTTTTAAAAGCTCAAATAGGAATTAATTTTATTTGCCATAGTCTCTGGAACTTTAAAACCGCCATCTTGCACACGTTCGATGTATTTTTTAAACGAATAGGAATGCTGAGAAGAATGGATTAAGCCAAGAAAACAGTCTGCTAAAGAACTCTCAATTCCATCGCATAATTCTATGTCTTCTTCCAATCTCTGTTCGTATTGATAAAGCAACTTGCGGTTAATTCCCCTGCAGATAGATCGATAAAAACCAAATTTAATTAAAGCTAGAGAATTAAAATTTCGAATTTTTAAATCATAATCCAATTGCGCCAAATTAATGCAATCCACAACTTGCACCGGATACGTTTTGCTAGAATATTCATAGACAAGAGTGTTAATTAGAAGATTCTTATATAGATTTAAACGAGTACAATTCTCATGGTCACAATCTCCAATTCTTCCGGGATCACAATTCAAATACATAACTACATCTGTATCGGAATGCTCTGTTGCTTGACCAAAATTCACTGAACCCATTAAGTCAAATGCAATGGTATCACCGGATGATTCAATCAGGGCTACAAAACGCTTAAAATCATTAATTCTATTGCGTGAAACAGTAGTCTCATGACCTCTGAAAAATTTCTTTAGTCCATTAAACTCTTTTATAATTGGATGATTTTGAAAGCGTCTAATTCCCATTATCTTCTCACAAACTCTTCTTCTGTTATGGGTGAATTTTCCATAATATAATCTAACTTTAAAATTTTTTGGGTTGTATCTACTTGCATCAAATGAGTTTTCTTACTGTCGATTAATCTAAATAATCCGACCGAGCTTACCAGTTTATTTTCAAAAGTAATTTCTGCAAAAAAACCACCAGGTTGAAATCCATAAACAGAATCAACTGCTCCAAAATTGGATGGATTCAAAAAAACTGTTTTTCCTTTTTTTAAAATTCCCTGGTCTTCATGCACATGCCCCGAAACCACGAGGCTTGGTTTTTTTTCTGCATCATCTAAGTATCTACGAATTCCCTGTGAACCAATATTTCCAAAGCCAGGAATCTTATCTAAAAATCCATAGGCTGGGTCATGAATCATTGCAATGTCAGGAAGTTCTTCTTTAAAAAAATCTTCGGGCTCACTATAAGACTGTCCATATTTATTGTATTCGTGAAATTTTACAGCTAACTTTTGCGGAATTCCAGAAGTAGAAATAGGCGCTCCACCATAACCCGCAAATTTTAACCCGCCGTATTCCATTGATTTTCTGTGAATATCTAATTCATAAAGCGCTGTATACTGTAAATCTATATCATAATTTCCAGGAAGTAAAATGCAAGGTGAACCGGCGTAAGCCTTAATTAGCCTGTCGATGATTTGGTATTTTTCTTTCATCGTCTTTGCCGCCTGGTTAAATAGTTCTCGATAGCGCACAGAAGATTGTTGTATTTCTTCTGAATACTTACTCGAGAAGCGGATAACGCGCGTTGCATAATCGTATGGAGTAATATCTTCTCCTGCATTCTTTGCCAGAATTTCCAATTCTTCCTGGTATGTGCAAAATTCTATAATTCTATCATCACTAAAAAAAGCTTTATAGATAATATCGCCTGACAGCATATATAGATTAGGCGAAGTCTGCTTAAAGACTTCTTTCATTCCATTTAGCCCATCATGAATATCAGTAAGATAAATTATTTTCATTTATATTCCGTAATCGTTAATGAATGAATCTGCATCAAGCCTGACTGGCTCAACTACAACGATGTCAATGCCAAACATATCCATTAAGGATTTTACAATGATGTTAGAGCGAACATAAAAGAGTATTTTATGATTATGCGCAGATAGTTTTTTTATCTCAATATTATGAGAGGTATTTATTTTATTTAGGAAATAATCTAGATTTACCCTTATCTCATTATTTAAACGGGTTAAACTTAAAAAGTTAGGAAATAATTTAACAATGGTTTGTAAAATATATCGCTTGTGAAAAATATCAAACCTAGAAATAAAACGAACTAAATCAAATTTTCTAGGACGACTATCCCAAATTTTAAAATCAGAAATTCTAAATCGCACATGATTGTGTCTTACCCAAATAGGTTTCAACTCAACGATATAATTCACACTTTCAATACGAAAAAATTTTGCGAGCGGGTAATACTTAGTAATAAAGTTTCCCTCTAAATAAACTTTTCCTTTATTTGAGTCAATTGTAAATGTATCTAATTTTTCTGTTTCTTCTACTACTTGTAAAAATAAAAGTTCATTGATATAACGCAAGTTTAGGCTGACTTTATAATCCTCTCTTAATTCGTCGGCAGCATTGAGGAGTATATCAATTGATTTCACCGGTTGAAATAAATCCCAAATGGGTGTAGTCATGATTTGCTCCGTAGTTTTAAGCACTTGCCCAAATCTTCTACTAGCCTTGCGAACAAAAAATTCAATCATATAGTATTTTCATGATTTCCAGTTTCGACCTGAAATCAATCGTTAATTTATGATAAATTGCAAAAAGACTTAGTTTTTCTTGACACTATAGAACACCTTACCTAACTTGTGAACGTGAAAAAAATTATTCTTTGCCTCTTAACATTTTTAAGTCTATCTAGCTTTCTTTCTTGTGGAAAGGAAAGAAAAAAACAACTTATCTCAGAATTTCCAAAAGCAGAAGCTATGCAATTCCCCGCTGATTTTCTATGGGGTACATCAACAGCAGCAGAGCAAATGGAGAAAACTCCGGACAGTGATTGGGGAAAATTTATCCAGGATGCATATAAGAATAAACGGTTTGAAACAGCCGGTCATGGAATTGCTAAGGCGGGTCATATACATAATCTCGGGAATTATAGTGCGCAAGAGATTCTAAATAAAACAAATCATAACCAAATGTATAAAGAAGATTTTGCAATGGCAAAGAATATGAAGCACAATGCATATCGCTTTTCAATAGCCTGGGATAGAATTTTTCCAAGAGCCGATATGCAAGAGCCTGATAAAGAGGCAATTCTCTATTATAAAAATTTAATTGCATCGATGAAGGCTAACGGTCTTTTTCCGCTACTTACTCTCTTTCATTTTTCAAGCCCATCCTGGTTCTGGGAAGAGAAAAATGGAAAAGTTGGATGGGAGAGAGACGATGCACTATATCAATATGAAAAATTTCTGCGCGTGGTAGTTGAAAATTTTGGAGCAGACATTGAACATTGGTGTACACTAAACGAGCCAATGGTATTTATTTTGGGTGGCTATATGGAAGGAGTTTTTCCGCCTCTTCAAAAAAGGAAAGAAATTCCTGAAATCATTCCCGTGATGTCAAGACTCTTACATATGCATGCTCTTTCCTGGAAAATTATTAAAGAGTCTGATGCTAAACTTGGTAAAAAAAGTATCATAGGGTTTACGATGCATACCCGCGCATTCGAGCCTTATCGTAATTATGCGTTACTAGATAGAATTATTGCGGACAAAGTAGAGCAGGCTTTTATTTGGGATTTTATTGATGCAACGAAGACGGGAATATTACAAGTTACTAATACAGATTATAAAGAAGAAATTCCTGGTCTTAAAGATAGTCTTGATTACTTAGGAATTAATTACTATGGTAGATATTATATTAAATCAAGTATTCTTACGCCTGCAAAATTCGAAACTCTATTTGCAGATCCCGAGAGTAAAAAAGAGATTGTAAACGATCTCGGATGGGAGGCGTATCCATTAGGATTTTCTTATATACTTTCCAAGGCTTACGAAAAATACAAATTGCCAATCTATGTATTAGAAAGTGGAACTGCAGATAAGGAGGATAACGATGTTAAGCGACAAGCAAACTTAGTTACCCATATTGCAGAAATCTGGAATCTAAACAATTCCAAGAAAGCGGATATTCGTGGTTATATCCATTGGTCACTTATAGATAACTTCGAATGGGCAGAAGGCTTTGAAGCAAAGTTCGGACTAGTCAAAGTAGATTATCATAATAATTATAAGCGCATACCACGACCAAGTGCAAAACTATATACGGAAATTATCGAAAAAGGAATTTCAAAGGAAATGTTGGATACTTATAGTAAAGATTATAGATGATTGGTTGCCACGCTTACGCTAGAGGCACGAAGACACAGAGAGTTTAATAATATCATTATTCATATGCATCAACCAAATGATATACGATGGATTGTTTGCTGTCACCCCCGAAATTTTCTGTCGGGGGTCTCAAGAACTACAGATTCCCAACAGAAAATTTTGGGAATGACTCTTTGCGCTTATTAGAAATCCTTATATCAAATTCACCTTAAATAGTAAGAACTGATTTTTATTCTTTCGATAGAATCGATTTTTCTGTTTTGGAAATAATATCTTTTGCGAAACGCTCGCTAAACCCAGAGAGAAATCCAATAATAGCGAAGAGATACTTGTCATTATCCGTATTAATGTTTAGAGGAATAAATCCTGACATGACAAGTGCTGAAACAAAAATCGAGAAGATAACACCGATTAGAGGTTTAAAAAAACCGGTCAAAAATAAAACCCGGTGATCGTTCACATCGTAAAATTTTGTTTCAGCGTTGGTAAGTCTTGTCGCCATACTAAGGACGCTTCCCCAACCAGCACTGAGAACTGTAATTAATATAAGAGGCAGTTGCAAATTTAGATTACTTACAAGATCATTCAGTAATTTATAACCGAGGAAAACAGCGATATGCCCAACAATCGTAGTAACAAACATTCCGAATAATACAATTGAAAGTGGCGAGTTCAATGTAAATAAAGACCTAAATAAAAAGCTACCTACTTTAACGTTAACCGAAAGGCGATCTTCTAAATCGGCAATCAGTAAGTCAGCTAATTCTAAATTTGGCTTTGCCTTAGTGAGAGCAACCATTGCCATTTCTGCTTTTTGTAAAAGTAGAAAGTTATTTGACTTTTCGATATCAGAAAGTAAATGAATTAAGCGGGCTAAATTTTTTTCTAGAGAAGGTTCAAGGTCTTTCTCCAATCTCTTTAAAATTAAATTACTTAAGCGGTTTAATTTTTCAGTATGTGCTTTTTCGATATTCATTTATAGCTCCCTATGTTTTACGAATTCTTACTTGTAATTGAAAAATGACAAGCAATAAATCGGAGAAGAAAAAGAATTTGCCACAGAGTCACTGAGGCACAGAGAGTGAAGGTGGAAAAAAGTGAAATTTTCATTAACTGCTGAGTTTATTTTTTATGCCAAAGGGCAAATACAGTAGAAAAGAAATGCTTAAAGTAATTCCCTCCAGCGAAAGCAAATACCAGGGATAATGACCTAGATGATTTAGAAAAGTGTTATTGTATGTTGGCTTTGAGATAAACATATAGTTAGCGTCTACTAGTGAGTTAACCCCAAAGACGAAGGCGCCGAAGACATTGAGGAAAATAAGCATTTTCCCCAAGGATATTAGCTTGGGACGAAATTCCCAAATCCAAACCATATAAAGACTCGCAAGAATTATCACCGCATGGGAAATAAAGAAATGATAAAACCGAAAATGCGGAAATCCAAGCCACAACTCCGGCGAAATAATAGCAACTAACGCACCACCAACGCCCGTAAAATATACGATTTCAAAAATTCTATAGCTTCGCAGGATAAGCATCATTATACTCATTAGAATTGAAAAATCACAAAGCTGTAGAGGAAGTCCATACTCTATTTTCCAACTATTCGTTGTGATATACCAGTATTGTAGTAAAATTTCTCCAGCAAGTAGAATGATCGCGATTGAATACCGAAAAATCTTTTCTCTTCTTTGATTTTCTTTTACTTGTTTTCTGAAATAGTAAAGTAGTAAAACACTAATGAAGGTGAGGATAATTGCCATTAGATGAGATATGGAAAACATCTCAAAGCGTGGGTCCATTGTATAGAAGTTAAATAGGTTCATGGTTTTATATGTCAGTTCGAGCAGCAGCATCCAAGCTAGCGTTAGTCGAGAACTACAAAACTAAAAAGCGTCATTTATCAGTAGTTCTCGACCCTGCTCGAACTGACAATGTCTTTTCTAATTAAAATTTATACCAGTACTAATGGAATTTCTAAAACGTAATTTGTCACTCTAAATTTTATCTTTCAAGCGGATAAACCATCTTTGACTCATAATTAATTTCTTCTATCCAATCTAAAATGCCTTTGGGAATCTAGGTCTTCTAAAGTGTTAGGTATAAAATCAGGATTACAATGAGGTGGCTCTGTTTTAGTTTGTTCACGCCATAGTGGCTCGCCTTTATCTACGGAGAGCATCCTCTTTACTTGATAGTACTCGAATTTAGAAAAAAAATTCATCTTTTTTTGTGGAATAGAATCTGGTTTATTTTTGCAAGGCTGAAATTGATATTTACTGAATTTACACCCTCCCATAGATTTATAGAATGGATTCTCTTTTCCGAGGGGCTTACATGATTCTACCCATGAAAATTGTATTTGTCTATCAATTATTCTCCATGTTCCCTTATCATAACCATAGCCGCAGGAGTCATCGTAGAAATCATTTCTTAAAGCAATTCCATTCTTACATAGAAAATAATAACTCGCTGGTCTTGAGTTCCCTTCATAAATAAATCCATTTACATTTTCTTCTTTTAATTCAATATCAGGTAATGAATAAGCACTTATCCTCTCATCCCATTCCCATTTATTTTTCTCCCTCACATTCTTCAAATCAGGATCTTTTTCCATATATTCAAATGCTTTATAGCCTTTTTGAATTGCTTTTTCCAGATATTTATAAGTATTCTCTACGTCGTTTAATAGGCTGTAGCTGCACGCAATATTATATAGAACTAATTCAGGTCGTTTGTATTCTAGTTTCAGTGAGATTTCATAAGCCTTGATTGCGTCATGGAAACGTTTCACGCTGGACAATACGTTCGCATACTCATAATAAACCTCCGCGTTTATATGTTTATCAATTGCATTTTCTAGTAATTGAATTGATTCTGAAAATTGTTTCTTTTTCTTTAGAGCGAGGGCTTGTTCAAGTAGAGTTTTTGATTCTTTTTCGCGTATCGAAATTTCTACCTGTGGTAATTTTTTATTATCCTCCATTGTCTTCTCGACCCAAAGAATATAGAGATAATCTTTTTTAATAGGAGTAACATTTTCTTTTAGAAAATGACAGGAGAGTATTTGGATGATTACAAAAAGTAGTAGGGCGAAATTGGAGAAAAAAATCTTGATATTCATTTGCAATTCCTATGATAGAGTTGTTGAAAAATTTATAATAGCAAACAAGAGCATCATGTCACTTCGAGCGAGAGTCGAGAAGTGCTAATAGCTTTAGCGAAAGAAGAGCTTTAAACACTTGTAGTTCTCGACTGTCGCAAGCTTGGATGCTGCTGCTCGAACTGACAGAGTTAGTTCATAAAAAACTCTTGTAAGTAAACTGTAAATCGGAAATTCTGTTACTAGAATGAAGAATGACTTAGAAAATAAGACAGCAATCATAACTGGCTCGGCTCTTGGAATTGGAAAAGAGGCGGCGCTACTTTTAGCTAGACGTGGAGCAAAGGTAATTATTTCTGATATAAAGGAAACCGAGGGAAACAAAACTGTTTCACAAATTGTAGATGATGGTGGCAAAGCAAAATTTGTAAAATGCGATGTGACCAAAGAAGACGAAATTATTTCTCTCGTTGAACATGCTAAAGAAGAAAATGGCAGGCTTGATATTATGGTGAATAATGCGGGTATTGCGAATAAGCCGGTCTTTATGCATAAAGTTTCTACAGAAGAATGGAACAAATTAATACTGATAGATTTAACAAGCGTTTTTTGGTGTCAGAAGTATGCGACTAAGGCGATGTTAGCCGATCGCATCGGCGGCTCGATTGTAAATATTGCATCTATCGCCGGTCTTGGTGGTGCGCCTTCTCTTGGACCTTACTCTGTCGCAAAAGCCGGAGTAGTCGAACTCACTCTTACAGGAGCACTTGAAGTCGCTAGATTCAAAGTGCGGATAAATGCTGTATGCCCTGGGTGGACAGAGACCGCAATTTTAGATGTAGCTGGAAGTAGGGGACGTGATACCATGATAAAAAATATTCCAATGGGAAGACTTGGCAAACCGGAAGAAGTTGCAAATCTAATTGCGTTTCTCGCCTCTGAAGAATCCAGCTTTATTACGGGTTCCATATTCCGCGCTGATGGCGGAGTGAAAAGCTAACAGGAATTAGCCATGTCAACTAATACAATACAAACCCCTGATCTAAGAACTGTTCGATTAAATTCTGCCTCGGATATTCCTAAAGACTTTAAAGTTCATACTGATGTAAATAGATGGAACCCATTGAAACGTGTTCCCATTTTAAATTGGTATATCATGGCGGAAATCATTGGTCCATTTTTAGTAGCCCTTGCTTTTTTTACTGTAATTTATATGAGCATGGCTCTTCAAAAAATGGTTGGACTTTTTGTTGGAAAGGGTGTCGATTTTTTTAGACTACTGGATTATTTCGGTTATCTGCTTGGAAATACTTTACCCTCTACAATTCCAATGGCGTGTCTCATGAGTGGGATTATGGCTGCGGGTAGACTTTCGGGTGATTCCGAAATTACTGCGATGCGGTCAGCCGGTGTTAGCTTCACCCGGATATATGCGAATTTCCTAATATTCGGATTTCTTTCTGCGTTAGTGGTCGGCTATTTAAACTTTTACTTAGCACCTGAAAATACCCGCAAGATGAATGAGTTTAATAACTGGATAGCGGCTTACAACCCTATGCTTGCAGTCACTCCCGGTCAATTTAGCGGAGATCAAACGCAAGAGCTATTTCAAAAGAAAGGTCGAACTCTCTACACCGAAGGATTAAACCGTGAAACAGGTGAACTTTCCGGAATCCAAATTCGGGAATGGGAAATTTACATGGAGGGAAATGAATTTATTCAGCACAATAATATCACAATCCCAATGGGTGGATCGCGCGTAACGCAGATTATTTCCGCAAAAACCGGAAACATTATCGAAAAGAAAAACTCTAAAGGCGAATATGAAAAATCAGTACGATTAAAAGATGGATTTGTTTTGGAATGGAACGAAAAGAAGGATGGATTTGTAGTCACAGATTTCATGGGTGGTGAAATGGATTATAACATTCCAACCGAAAAAGAAAAAACAGTGATTGGTTTTAACATTAAACCGGAAACTTTTTCTTTTCCACTTCTTATTAAAATAAGAAATAGCATTCAATCAGAGGGGTTAGAAGAAATCCCCGGTCTTGAAATATTAAAAGAAATGAATATTTCTATTAAGGGTGTAGATGGATTAAACCAACTAGTTGAAAAAATGAAAATGGAAATTATCCTGGACTCCCAAAAAGGAAATGTGTCTTCCTCCGAGATGAGTAACCGTTATGCGATATTCACCCAGTTGCAGGGACTTTTAAAAGATACAAAGAAAACTCTAATCGCATTTAATATTGAAATTCATCGTCGTCTTGCCATGCCTGTGTCCTGCCAGATTTTTTTCTTTCTCTCATTTCCGCTTGGTCTTGTTGTTAAACGCTCCGGTAAGGGAATGAGTTTTACTCTAGCAATAGTTTTTTTATTTATCTACAATGCATTCTTTATTTTAGGTAGTGGAATTTCCTATAAATCAAATGTTCCAGACTGGATAGGACCCTGGAGCGCAAATATTGTAATAGCTTGCATCAGCGTTTATATCATGGCATCGCGCACAGACATTAGTTTTCGAGATAGCTTTATCGGGAAAATGTTTTTCTGGATATGGAAACGCATTAGTCCTAAGATAGAAAAACTCAGTGCTAAACTTTCTCCTCGTTGGATGAAAGTAAAAACGAAATTAGCCCCTATTATAAAACCAATTGCGAAATTCTTTAGTTTTCTATTTTCTAAATCCAAAATTCCATTTGTATTTTTGTTTCAGAAAATTGTAAACTTAAAGAACCGCTTTAGGAAGAAGTAGAAGAGTTTACTTTTCTTTCTTCTTCCGAAGTGTCTCCATTGTAATCGGATATACGCGGGAATCTTTTCCTTCCTGGTTATTGGCGACTAGGTGAATGGAAGAAATATAAGGCTCTACAATGCTAATTTTATCAAGCGGGGTAACAACGAGTAGCTGTAATCCAAGTTGTTTAAATAAATCCATGGCAAAGCGAGAGTTCTGATTGTCCAAGTTATTAAACATTTCATCAATGACAACAAGACGGAATGATTTCTTTTCTCGAATTCCAAATTGATACGAAATCGCAGAGGCTAAGATGGTGTAGGCGAGTTTCACTGTCTGACCACCTGATTTGCCTGCACTCGAATCATAGACTTCTTTTTGTTTTCTATCTTCGCGGGTAAGTTCGATTGCCCGAAAGTCAAGCCAGTTACGAACATCTGTTACGAGTTTAACCCATCGGTCTGTATTTTCAGAACTACGATTTTTTAGTTTGTCGAGTAAATCCCGTATCTTTATAAATTTAATTTCATTTTCTTCTGGATGATCTAAGTCAGGGATACAGTCTGTTAGCTCTTTCTTGAAATCAGAAATTTCTACGTTAACAGTTGGCTGACAGTCGAGTTGAATAAATGTATAGCCGGGAATATAGTCAATCGTTTCCAGTGCTTCATTTAGCTCTTCAATTTTTAAGACGATTTCTTTTTCTTGTTCGTTTAAGTCTTCTCTAAATTCGGCAATCTGGTGAGCTACTTTTTCATCCATCATGCGTCTAAATTTTTCCTGGTATTCAGGGAGTTTGTCACTTTGAATTTTGATTAATTCTCTTCTGAAATCGGGAATAGATTCAATCTCTGCGGTTAACTCGGTAGTTTCCGTTTCAAAGTTTTTGATATACGCTTCCATTCTACGAACAATTGCAGTTAGAATTCTCTGCTTTGCTTCTTCCTTATCTTCTTTTTGTTTTTCAAAAAAAGTATGCAGTTCATTTTGTTTGTTCTTTATATTGTTAAGGCTAAGTTTATTTGTCCCCGTATTTCGTTTTTCAATTTCGGGTTTGTATTTGGCGAATTCATCGTCTTTTATAAGCGCTAAAACACTTTCGCATTCTTTGATTTCTGTTTCGTATTCCTCTATATCGCGCTCTAGATTGTGTCTCTTCTTTTCGAATTCAGTTCTATTTTGTTCTAGTTTTTGAATTTCTAGTTTAATCGAATCTAGTTTTTCTTGGATTTTCTTTAGACTATTGGTAGATACTTCTAATTCTTTTCTATGTGCTTCTGTTTCTTTGATTATTTTTTCTATGGGAGCCATATCTACTTCTGAAAAATTCTCGAAGCGCAAAAGCTCTCTTAGCTCAATGTCATTTTTGTGAAGTGATTTTTTTTCCTTTTCTAACTCATCCATCTTAGAATAGGCTTCGTCGTACTTTTTTTCGAAATTTTTTAGTTCGTCTTCAAGTGCTTTGATTTTATCTATATTAGACCAACCTAATATATACTTGGACTTATCTTGAATGGAAGTTCTATCATCCTTCTCATGTCTTGTGCGGGAATGTTTGATTAGCCCCTCGCGGGTTACGGCTCTATCTTCTTTTTGAAATTCAGTAATTGACTTTGCACAAATATAATTGAAGTCATTTAAAATTCTAGACTCAAGCCAATAAGTAAAAAGAGAATTAGGTTTAAATTCTAATTTATAAAAAAGGGAATCTGACGAACTTGGTTTGGTATTGCGGTTATCGTTTTCTATCATTCGAAAGTAAACTAGCTTTCCTTTGATACGGTTTTTATTGATAAATGCATTTACTTCCATATAATGCTTATCTGGAACAAGTAAGCTTCGTCCAAAATTATTTAGAAGTTTTTCAATTGCACCTTTCCAATCGGACTCTTTCGCTTTGACTTGCATGAGTTCACTGGCATACGGCAATTCGTCGATGGGAATATTTAAGGCTTCGCAAATTTCTCTACGCATTTCAATTTGAAGTCCTGGAAGTAAATCTTTTCTAGTCTTAAGAGAGCCTAATTCGATTTCTAATTCTTGCTTATTTGTATGCAGATTATTTCGAATAATTACCCATTCATCCCGTTTCTTTTCGATTTCTTTTTGATGATCTAGATTTTTTGTAATCTTAGCTTCAGCGAGTTTTTTATTCTCATAAAAACTTTCCTGTGTGATCTTTGTCTGTAAGAGCAAATTTACGGCAAGGTTTCGATACTTGTCAAATGCAGTCTGGCGGGTAACTAGAACTTTGCGCTCGTCAATTAATTGTTTTTGGAGTTCTGTAATTCTTCTTCCTACTGAATCATTTTCTAGAGTAGCATAGAGGCTTCTTTCTTCTTCTCTTTTTCGAGTAAGCTCTGAGCCTGATTCGCCTGTTACATCATTCATCTTGGATAAATTAAACTTAGTATTTTCAAGTCCTTCTCTCAACAGTGCAATTTTTTCTTTAGAGAAGAATGCGGGTAATACAAATATACTTCCCTGGATGTTGTGAATTTCTTCTAAGACTTGCTCGTATTTTTTTGCATCTTCCTCAATTGGAATGAGTTCTTGCATTTGGCGGCGAGCCTGCAAAATTGCGTTATAACTATCATTTAGATTTTTATAATTCTTATCTAAGTCTTCGACTAGTTGGTTCATATCATGCTTTTCTAGCATATGCTCGCGGATAAATTCTTTTAGATTTCCGATGGATTTGATTGCGACGATTTGATTAAATAAATCGAGAGCTTTTTCAGAACGAAGTCCTACATTTTTTATAAATTCATGAATGTATTCTTTGAAGGAATCAAAGATTTTAATTTGTTCCTGCGCGCGTAAATTTTTCTTGAATTGTTTAATATCCCCTTTGTGCGAAAAGTCTTCCTTGATGGATAATTCCTTTTCTCCTATCACATAGAACTTATCGAGAGCTCCATTATTAAACCACATCACTTGCGCAATCGACGCATAACGTTTAATTTCCTCACTATAAAATACAGCGAGTAAAACGGATATATGCCCCTCACTTGGCTCTCTCATCTTTAGAATTTTACTTCCTTGGGTGTCATCTGTTGTCTTACCATAATTACCCTGGACGTAAGTCTTCTCATCTCTATCTCTCTTTCTGTCTGTCCCACTGGCTAGGTTATAATTTCTTTTTTGAGAAGGTACTAGTAGGGTAAGGAGTGCATCGACTAATGTGGATTTGCCGGAACCGTTAGCACCGGTGATTAATGCAGTTTTGCCGCTTGTGTCTACAGAGTAGATTTTTCCATTGCTAAAAGTTCCCCAGTTTAAAAATTCCAACCGGAGTAAACGGTAGCCCATCTCGGTATTGATTTCAGTCATCTTGAAGAGTCTTTCTGTCATTGTTTTCTAAAAGCCTTGCCTTAATGGAATTTAATTCTTCTGCGCGAACACGAATTTTGATAATCTTCTCAATCTGATAAAATTCTGATTTGTCTTTTTCAATTCTACGCAAGAATCCAAGCTCTACCACTTTTGCGATTAACCTCTCGTATTCTCTATACTGGGAAGCTTCGTTTTGTGTTTTGGGATAAAATGGATTTAAGAGCTCAAATATATCTTCTTTTTTGAGAAGGGATGCCATATTTGTGTCTTCAATGACTTGCTCA
>JANMOF010000514.1:0-26820 GCA_031368925.1 Leptospiraceae bacterium | reverse complement strand
CCCAGTTCTAACAAATGATGAATTAGAAAAAATAAAACAAATTAACCAAGGTGTTCTAAAAGCAATTACCTTTCCAATTTTATTTGATCCGAATAAAAAACACGATATGCGACATTCTCTCGATAAAGTTTGTCAAAAAGTTGCAGATTCTGTTCGCGCTGGATACAATCTAATTATCATATCGGATCGTGGTGTAACTAAGGACAAAGCGGCTATTCCTAGTTTGCTTGCAGTCTCAGGAATTCATCATTATTTAATTCGCGCTGGCTTAAGAACAAAGACTGGACTTATTTTAGAATCAGGAGAACCCAGAGAAGTTGCTCATTTTGCACTACTCTGTGGTTACGGGGCTAATGCTGTTAATCCGTATCTTGCTTTTGAAGCAATCAATGATTCTATCCGAGAAGGTATATTTTCTGAAATTCCAGATTACAAGACTGCTCAGAAAAATTTTATCAAATCAATTGGTAAAGGCTTATTCAAAGTATTCAGCAAAATGGGAATTTCTACTTTGCAATCCTATTGTGGAGCACAGATTTTTGAAGCGATTGGTCTTGATTTAGAACTCGTCAGCACATACTTTACAGGAACCGCTACTCGAATTGGTGGACTAAGTCTTGAAATGTTAGAAGAAGAAACCGTTAGGCGACATACAGATGCCTACGATCCGACATTCTTCCCTGGTGGACTTGAACCAGGTGGTGTGCATTACTACAGAAAGACCGGAGATCCTCATATCTTCAATGCAATGACAATTCATAAATTGCAGCATGCAACTCTAACCGGTGATTATAAAGTCTTCAAAGAATTTTCTAAATTGGTAGATGAGCAACAAGAAAACCAAATTACACTACGAAGTCTTTTTCAAATTGACGAAAAGAAATGCAAATCAATTCCTTTAGAAGAAGTGGAATCCGTTTCTGAAATAGTAAGACGATTTCAAACTGGTGCAATGAGCTTTGGTTCTATTTCGCATGAAGCGCACAGCACACTGGCTATTGCCATGAATCGTATTGGTGCAAAATCTAACACCGGCGAAGGGGGAGAAGATGAAGAAAGATTCAAAACTCTGCCTAATGGGGATAGCATGCGCTCTGCAATCAAACAAGTTGCATCCGCACGTTTTGGGGTAACAACGAATTACCTCGTAAATGCAGATGACTTGCAAATTAAAATGGCACAGGGCGCAAAACCGGGTGAAGGCGGTCAGTTGCCAGGGCATAAAGTAGATAAGAATATCGCAAGGCTTCGTTATAGCACACCGGGGGTTACTCTTATTTCGCCCCCACCTCATCACGACATTTATTCGATTGAAGATTTAAAACAATTAATCTTTGATTTAAAAAATGTAAATCCAAGGTCTCGCGTGAGTGTAAAATTAGTTTCGGAAGTTGGTGTAGGAACTGTCGCTGCGGGTGTTGCGAAAGCACATGCAGATCATATCCTAATCGCAGGGCATGATGGTGGAACAGGGGCGAGTCCGCTTTCTTCTATTCATTATGCAGGAACTCCGTGGGAAATCGGTCTTGCAGAAACTCATCAGACTTTAGTCATCAACGGACTTCGGGATAGAGTCTACTTGGCAGTAGACGGTAAGATCATGACCGGCAAAGACGTAGTAATCGGAGCACTCCTTGGAGCAGAAGAGTTTGGATTCTCTACATCAGCGTTAGTCACCATAGGCTGCGTTATGATGCGTAAATGTCATTTGAATACATGCCCCGTTGGAGTTGCCACACAGGATGCACATCTGAGAACGAAGTTTACGGGTAAGCCAGAAAATGTAATCAACTTCATGCATTTTATTGCAGAGGAAGTACGTGAACTCATGGCACTCATGGGATTTAGAACTTTCACTGAAATGATTGGTCAAGTGCAAATGATTCGATTTGATAGACCGCGTCATCATTGGAAAGCACGCGGGCTTGATTTTTCTAAGGTTCTTGCAAAACCAAAACCGGCACATTTCCCAACAGAAATGTATCGCACGAAAGAGCAGAACCACGGACTAGAAAAACAAATGGATAATGAAATTATCCGCAAGTCTAGGGCTGCGATTGATTATAAACAAAAAGTTAAGTTTGATATGAAGATAATCAATCTTAACCTCTCTGTAGGAACTATGCTTGCTGGAGAAATCGCACGTAAGTATGGAGAGCTTGGGTTGCCTGAGGATACGATTGATATAACGTTCAAAGGAAATGCAGGACAAAGCTTTGGAGCATTTATCACAAATGGTATTACTTTGAAGCTCATAGGAGATTCCAACGATTACGTAGGCAAAGGACTTTGTGGGGGTAAAATAATAGTTGCCGCTCCTCCGAATGCTGCTTATGATCCAACAGAAAATATTATCGTTGGAAATACTTGTTTCTATGGTGCAACCAAAGGGTCTGCTTTCATCAATGGGTTTGGTGGTGAAAGGTTTGCTGTTCGAAACTCAGGTGCAAAGATTGTTGTAGAAGGAATTGGAGATCATGGTTGTGAATACATGACCGGTGGGTCTGTGATTGTTCTCGGCAAGACGGGAAGAAATTTCGGAGCAGGAATGTCGGGTGGAATCGCTTATGTTTGGGATAACGATGGAAGTTTTGCGCAAAATGTAAACATGCAAATGGTAGAGCTTGAGAAAATGAACGACCCGGAAGAAATTGCACAGGTATTTAAACTCATTACTTTACAAAAAGAATACACAAACTCCAAGCGAGCAACGGAAATACTTGCAAACTGGAAAGTGGAAGTTGAAAAATTTGTAAAAGTAATGCCAACAGATTACAAAAAAGCTTTGTTAAAATTGAAAGAAGAAGCGGCTAATAACGTTAGTGCTCGGGAGGCGCGTCATGGGTAAACCTACAGGTTTCGTCGAATACAAAAGAGAAGGTCTCAAGTATGAGTCCAAAGAAACTAGAATTCAAAATTACAAAGAATTCGAAAAACCATTTGAAGAGAGTGTAGCAAAGACTCAAGCAGCACGCTGTATGGATTGCGGAATTCCGTTTTGTCATGGCGATACTGGTTGTCCCGTTGATAATTTAATTCCTGAGTTCAATGATTTTGTTTACAAGGGCAAATGGAAAGAAGCCGTTGAAAACCTACACAGCACAAATAATTTTCCAGAATTTACGGGAAGACTTTGTCCTGCACCTTGCGAAGGAGCATGCACTGTTGGACTAATTGATAAGCCTGTGTCAATTAAAGCAATTGAGCGCACAATCATAGACAGAGCATTTGAGGAAGGCTGGGTTACGGCAAAACCTTCCTCTTTCAAATCAGGAAAAAAAGTTGCAATTGTAGGCTCGGGTCCTGCTGGACTTGCGGCTGCTCAACAGTTGGCGCGAGCAGGTCATGATGTAGTAGTATTTGAAAAAGCTGATAGAATAGGTGGACTTTTGCGTTATGGAATTCCTGATTTCAAAATGGAAAAACATTTAATCGACAGAAGAGTAAAACAAATGGAAGCAGAAGGAGTAGTTTTTAAAACTAATGTTCATGTTGGTAAAGACATTACCGCAAAACAGCTATTAGCCGAATATGACAGTGTGATTCTTGCTATGGGAGCCGAGCGTCCAAGAGACTTAAGCGTTCCTGGTAGAGAGCTAAAAGGTGTTCATTACGCAATGAATTTTCTGACATTTAATAACCAAAAAGTAGCAGGGGATAATGTCGATTATATTTCAGCAAAGGATAAACATGTAATTGTTATCGGTGGTGGTGATACAGGGTCTGATTGCGTGGGCACATCGAACCGCCATGGTGCAAAGTCTGTTACGCAAATTGAACTTTTTCCAGAGCCTCCAAAAGATAGAGATCCATCCACACCTTGGCCACTCTATCCTAAAATGCTTCGCACTTCTTCTAGCCAGGAAGAAGGCAATGTAGTTAGAAAGTGGTCAATCAACACCTTAGGATTTAGAGGTAACGACAAAGGCGAAGTAACCGCGATTAAGGGAAATGAAGTTCGATTTGTAAATGGAAAGATGGAACCAATTCCAGGAACAGAATTTGAATGGCCTGCGGATTTAGTTTTTCTTGCGATGGGATTTGTTTCCCCGGTTAAAGAAGATTTAATTGCACAACTCCAGGAAGCGGGACTAGAATTAGATAAAGCGGGTAATGTTAAAGCAAGCTTCGGGACTAAAGATGGAACATTCGCAACGACTGTTCCAAAAGTTTTTGCCTGTGGTGACGTTAGACGTGGTCAGTCACTGATTGTATGGGCAATCTCAGAAGGAAGAAAATGTGCTGACCAAGTAAATAAACACTTACACGTTTAATAAGATTGCCACAGAGACACTGAGGACAGAGGAGAGAGAAGGTTTTAGCTTTGTTATTTCGCTTTGTTTTAAGTTTTATTGAATTTCTCTTTAAAACGAAGCATAGGAAATACGTGAGCCTGATTTCAAAATCCTCTGTGTCTTCGTGCCTCTTTGGCAAAAATTGATTTTCTGCTTTTCAATTTATTTGAATATAAAATATTCGAATCATGAATCTACATGATTTGACAAAGCATTTGAATGAATCCGTTACTCTTTCTGGCTGGGTGCACGCTAAAAGAGGCAATAACAAAATCCAATTTCTGCAAATTCGAAACTCCGGAAAAATTATCCAGGTAGTTTGCGAAAAAGAAAAACTTGGCGAAGCTACATTCGAAAAAATCAAAGCTCTCGCCCAGGAAGTTTCCCTTGAAGTAAAAGGAACTTTAGTTGTTTCTGAAAAATCAGAACTGGGATACGAGATTATATTAGATTCTTATAATATAGTTGGGGATTCTCACGATTATCCGATTACTCCCAAAGAGCATGGTCCTGATTTCTTACACAATAACCGCCATCTCTGGCTTAGATCCAAACGACAACTTTCGATTCTCCAAATCAGAAATGAATTGTCTTTTCAAATTAGAAAATACTTTCATGAAAACCATTATGTATTAATCGACACTCCCATTCTTACAGGCTCAGTCGGAGAAAGTGCTGGAACACTTTTTGAAACAGAATACTTCGATGAAGGCAAAGCATACTTAGCCCAAACCGGACAATTGTATTTGGAGACAGCTATTTTTGCGCATACACAGGTGTATTGTTTTGGACCAACCTTTCGCGCAGAAAAGAGTAAAACCAGGAGACATCTAACAGAATTTTGGATGCTTGAAGCGGAAACTGCGAATTACCACAACGAAGAAAATATTAACCTACAGGAAGATTTTATTCGTAAAATTGTAACGGATACGGTCAATTCGTCGCTAGGACATTTGAAAATTCTAGAGCGTGATTCTGAAAAAATTTTAGGTTATGTAAATAGACCATTCAAAAGAATTTTATATAACGAAGCGATTGAAATTTTAAAAGCAAAAGGTGAGGCAATTGAATGGGGAGAAGACATCAACGCAGAAAGAGAAAATGTTTTAACTACTCATTTTGACGGTCCTGTGTTTGTGATGAATTACCCCAGAAGCATAAAAGCATTTTACATGAAGCAAAACCCTGCTGACGAAAAAACTGTATTATGCGCTGACTTAATTGCGCCGGAGGGAGTTGGTGAAATTATCGGAGGCTCCGAGCGTGAGGAAAACTACGATAAGATTGTAGAGCGGCTAAGAGAAGAAAACCTCCCCGTCGAAAGTTATTCCTGGTATCTAGATTTACGCAAATATGGCTCGGTCCCACATGCAGGATTCGGTCTCGGCTTAGAGCGGTTAGTCGCCTGGATTTGCGGTCTTCCCCATGTTCGTGAGTGTATCCCGTTTCCAAGGTTAATGGGGAGACTGTATCCGTAAGTTTTCTATTTATCAGGCTTTAATAAATAATAACTATTAATATACACTAATAGTTATTGACTAACTTGAGTAGTATTGCATTCTTGAGTAATGAAAAATTCTATACTACTCTTTAAATCTAAGCTTCCTTATTTTTCGAAACTGATTCTTATTATGCTTCTTCTTTGTTTATTTTGTGAAAAGAAAGAAACGGATAATACGAGTAAGCTTCTAGGACTTGCGGCGATTGTGAATTCAATGAAGACGCAATCATATGTAGTTACAACGTTTGCTGGATCTGGAGAGATAGGGTCAGTTGATGGAACCGGGATAGCGGCTAGTTTTAATTATCCGTCCGGGGTTGCAGTAGATAATAATGGAAATATATTTGTAACAGAGTTTGGGAATTATAAAATTAGAAAGATTTCAGCTACGGGAATTGTGACGACCTTCGCAGGCTCAGGCGTTTCAGGTTCAAACGATGGATTTGGCGCGGCAGCTAGTTTTAATCTTCTTACGGCGATAACTATTGATAAGGATGGAAATCTATATGTAACTGATGCTCGAAATAACAAAATTCGCAAAATTACATCTCTAGGTTCTGTAACAACAATCGCAGGTTCAGGCACTGCTGGTTCAACTGATGGCACAGGCACAACTGCTAGTTTTAGTTTTCCTTCAGGAATTACAGTTGATAATTCTGGATCATTGTATGTATCAGATTCTAAGAATAACAAAATTCGTAAAATTACATCATTCGGTGTTGTAACGACCTTAGCAGGTTCAGGTGTTTCAGGCTCAATGGACGGAGTTGGAACAGCGGCAAGTTTCAGTAATCCTCAAGGAATTGCAATTGATAGCAATTCAATTATTTTTCTCGCTGATTCTTCTACGGGAAAAATTAGAAAGATAACATCAGAGGCTATCGTTAGCACTTTAGTCGGATATGGATCAAGTAGCATAACTGATAGTTCAGGGACTATTGCTAGTTTTCGCACTCCTTGGGGCATCGCTGTAAATGTAAATGGTATTGTTTATGTGGCTGACACCGGTAATCATAGAATTCGTAAGGTAACATTATCAGGAGTTGTCACTACGCTTGCCGGAACTGGGAGTGTAGGCTCAGTTGATGGAACTGGAGATACAGCTAGTTTTAATTTTCCATCTGGAGTTGCTGTAGATTCTAATGGGAATATTTATATAGCAGATTTTTCTAACCATAAAATCCGCAAAATTACTTTGCAGTGATTTTTTAAACTATTTTGATTTAGAAAAAAATTCGTGCAGACTAATTATTAATCCCGTAATTCCAAGAATCATCATAAAGGGATCCGCAAAGTCTTTAAATGGTTGGTAGGCAAATAAGAGAGTAACCGCGCAGGAAAACCACAACGCCCCTAAGACAAAAAGAATTTTACCGCTCATGGATTTTTAATGCCTAGATGTAATTTCTTCCAATATTCGATGGTCTTCCATTTGCTTTTTACTTAAATCTTTGACTTCATTTTCGATGTCACGCAGTTCCGCACGAAACATCTTTTGGACTCCAGCATACATCATGAATAAGCCAGAACCTAAAGTCAGAATAGTAAAAATGATAAAAGTTATACTCATAAGGATTAATATAAAATGGTTTTGCTAAAAAGTCAACTTTTAAAAATTTTATAGGATAAATAAAAAATACTAAATTCTTGTTTACTTAATTCCGTATAGTATTACATACTACATGAATGTTTATGTAGACCTGCAAAGCAGGATTTAAAACTTTGAGCCCTGCATCCATCGTGATGTAAAGTGTAAGCTATTGAACTAATGAAGCAAGAGAAACCCATTCTTCTCTGTGACTCAGTGTCTCGGTGGCAAATCATTTCGATGGTCAGGGCAACCTTAAGGAGACTCTATGTTAAAGCTTATCAAAATCAAAGATTTCGCCCTCATTGAATCACTCGAATTAGAACTTGAATCCGGAATGGCTTCTATCACAGGTGAGACGGGCGTTGGAAAATCCCTTATACTAGATGCAATTTCTAGCCTAATGGGAAGCAAGTGTAATACAATGAATATCCGCTCTGGGTCGAAGAAATACCAACTAGAGGCAATCTTCGACATTTCTAAAAACCCAAAAGCAATTGATTGGCTCTCCGAAAAAGGAATCGAGTCCGATGGAGCAGAAGTCTACCTCAAGAAAGAACTTTTCACTGATGGAAAATCTCGCATACAAATTGGAGCCTCACTTGCTCCTGCACAATTTCTGCGTGAGCTAGGAACACTTCTCGCCGAAGTCCATCGCCAAAACGACCAATTATACTTACTCGAAAAATCCATGCAAATGGAATACCTTGACACATACGCAGGATTAACCCCTCTAAAGAAAGAAGTTTCGGAACGATTTAAAACCTACCAGACTTTGAAAAATCGAATTTCAGAAATTGATAAATCCAGTGAAGAAAAAAATCGCCGTGTTGACCTTTTAAAATACCAAATCACCGAAATTAAAGCCGCGAAGCTTGAAGAAAATGAGGAAGAAGAACTTCTAAAAGACGAGCATCTACTGATTCACGGCGAAAAGGCGATGGAAAATTACAACCTGATCGCTGAGCTTTTAAGTGAAGGTGAGGATAATATTCTGAAATCGTTCTCCCGTATTTTAAATTCCTGTGATAAGATTGAGTCTTTCAATAAAGACTTTACCATTAGCCGCACTGAATTTTATGAAATTTATGATAGACTAAAAGACTTATCCCATACAATCATTGACGAGAAGGATGAAATTTTCTTTTCTAGCGATAGGCTTGCCGTTGTCCAAAAGCGTTTGGATGAAATTAATAAACTCAAGCGAAAATACGGAAAAGATATTTCTGAAATTTTAAAATTTCTCCAAAAAGCAGAGTTAGAATTGGAAACATTAGAAATTAGCTCGGAGGAAGTGCAGTCTTTACAGGGTGAATTAAATTCTGTCCGTGATAACTTGACTTCACTCGCAGTAAAATTATCTCATTTGAGAAGAGAATCTATTTTAAAATTAGAATCCGATCTTCAAAAGGAATTTCAACTTCTCGGAATGAAAGATGCGAAGCTACAGATTGTTATGCGCTGGGAGCAAGCAATCGACGGAGAAATTACGGAGTCCGGACGCAAATATATGATTGGCGAAAACGGACTCGATCAGATTGATTTTTACTTCAGTGCAAATCAAGGTGAAAAGCCTCGACCACTTCGCAAAATTATTTCCGGCGGAGAAATGTCTCGCGTCATGCTTGCCCTAAAAGCGATTCTCGGAAATTCTGCGGAGTCACGTCTACTTGTATTTGATGAAATTGATGCAGGAATTGGAGGAGAAGTAGCTTACCGTGTAGCGGATAAACTCAAATCTATCTCTACCAAAAATCAAGTACTACTTATCACTCACTTACAGCAAATAGCCGCTGCCAGTGATTGTCATATCAAAGTAGAAAAAGAAATCGCAAACGGTAGAACTTTTACAACTGCTCGCAAAATTTCTAAATCCGAACGAGCCAATGAACTAGCCAAGATGATTGCAGGCGAGCACATAACAAAGGGTGCACTCGATCATGCGAAGGAGCTTTTGAAGAAAGCGGTGTAGGGGGATTTCGACTTGTGGTGAGCCTGTCGAATCCATAAGTTTTTCGCACGTGGTTAATGAGTATCTGCCTTTGGCAGCCTTTTCGATTAAGTGCGAAAATCACACGTTCGACGAGGCTCAGTGCACCGCTCAATGACCGGATTTTATTGTATTTGTTCAATCTTCTAGAATTTTATAAAATAAAGTTTATTATTTATTATGAATAGTAAAAAGTAGAGAAAGCTAAAAAGTTCGGTCGCTGAGTGAAATTTATTGCATCCTCACGCAATAAATTTTGTATGATAACCTAATAAATTTATTCTATGCGAATTATCATTTTTATTCAGACTGTGATTTATTATGAATATGCGATGGAAGAAAATTTTTCTAAGTTTAGCTTTACTGATTGATTTGGGATTGTTATTATTTTTTTCTATTTTCATTTATTTACTTCAATTCGATGACGAATTTAAAAAACCGATTGGAGACAAGGCAACTATAGATTTAATCCTACCAGCATACTATGCAATTGTATTTGTATTTTTCTCAATTGTCATTAGTTTAATTCGCTATTTATTCAAAGATAAAGATTTTGATAAAAATGAAAATAGAAAAATCGCAAATCGAAACTTAGCAACTTATGGCAGTAGATTCTATGCAGCTTTAATTGACAGTATTCTCTATATGAGCATTTCATTACTAAGTTATAAAATTCAAAGTTGGAATACTTGGAATTTTAGCTTTTTTTATTTACTGGAATTTATCTATTTTTCTTATGAATTATTTTTGAGCGCCCGTTACGGACAAACAGTGGGTAAGATGCTGTTAAAAATTAAAATATTTAAAATGGATGGTAGCAATATTGGTATGAGAGAATCTTTTCTAAGACTCATACCAAATTTAATTCCATTGCTTCTGACTTTTATTTTTTATCTTTATTTCTTTAATCAGTTGTACGAGTCTTTTTTTAAAGAGTCTGATTTTAGTGAACTAAAAATGAAGTTTCAAAAACTCAATCCATATTCTAAATATACTCTTATCCTAACTTATTTTGTCGCAAGTTTAGAGCTAGTTACAATGTTTCTAAATAAAGAAAGACGCGCTGTTCATGATTTAATTGCAGGGACTATTGTGCTCGAGAAAGATCCAAGATCTTAATGTGAATTATACTGATTAGCCTGTGAAGAAAACTTATCTGTATTTATCCACAAGTAGCTTGGATGAAATTTTTCCATCCAAATATTCTTGTATTTCATCTGCATTTACTTTTGCTAACTTAGTATAATAGGCGGCTGAATGATTTAACAAGATATATAAGTAATATTCTTCTATTCTAGAATCTTTATATAAAATGAAATTAAAGCCTTCTTCATCAATTCTCAGGACATCAATTTTTTTACCTTCGAATTCAATCTCTTCCATATTCTATAGGTAACTCACCGTATGCAAGATCAGTTAATAAATCAAATATCTACGCCAATCTCGTTTTGCATAATCTGTGTTAGCTCCTGACGTTTACGGATTAATACCGGTTTGCCGTTCGATTGAATTAGAACTTCCGCAGTTTCAGGATAGGAATTATAATTTTTAGTGGACATACCAGCGCAATAGGCACCGGTTCCTTCCATGACGATTAAATCACCAATATTCGCTTCTTGCATTGTGCGAGTTTCTGGGGCACCGCCTTCTTTTTGTGTAAAGATGTCTCCGCTTTCACAGCAATGACCAACTACTACATAATCTTTCGTATTAGAAGGCGTATCTCCATTAGCCGCTACAGTAATAAGAGGATGCCGTGAGCCATAGAGAGAAGGGCGGGTGTTTGAGTCCATGCCTGTGTCGAGCTTGATGAATTCAAAACCTTTCGAGCCAGTGTTGACTTTATCCACAACCTGACTTATGATTGAGCCACAGAGTGCTATCATATGAGTGCCCGGTTCAATTTCTAGTCTGAGTTTACGTCCATGTTTTTTGTAAAATTCAATAAATAACTCTTTTGCGGGTTGTCCGATTTTTTGTAGGTCAGTCGTCTTTTCATCTAGCATTCGACCAACTTTAAATCCTCCACCGAGGTTAACAGTAATACACTCTGGAAACATTTCTGCATACTCGAGCGTATAACGAGACACTGCCCGCCAGACTTCTGGGTCACTACCTGAGCCAATATGCGTATGGACTTTTGTAATTTTTAAATTGTATTTCTCTCGAATTCTTTTTACTTCCTCCATGTATTCATGCCAGATTCCAAACGAGGAAGTCGCTCCACCTACATCTGTTTTTTGTGTTGCTCCACTTCCGAGACCCGGATTAATTCGTATCGAAACTTCTTTTCCAGGGAATAACTTACCGTAAGCCTCTAATTGATGAAGAGAGCAGGCGTTATAAAAAATTCCTTTTTCGAGTATGGATTTTAGATTGGGAGAAAGCTCTTGCGATGTAAGCATGATTTCTTCTGGCTTAAAACCAATGAGTAGCGCTCGCTCTACTTCATAAATAGAACTAGCATCAATATGAATTCCTTTTTTTCTCATAATCTTGAGAATTGTAGAATTTGGATTCGCCTTCATCGCATAACGAGCAGTTAACCCGTATTCGTTAGGAAAAGAGAGGGCTAGATCGCAGCGCTTTTCTATTTCAGATTGAGAGTATACATACACGGGAGTCCCGAATTCATTTGCAATATTTCTTACTTCGACAGGTGATAAAAATTTCAGTTCTTCTAATTCCATACTTACTAGTTTTTATAACCTAGCATTTTAGAAAGTAAAAATTACTTACTAGGTTTAAAAAGTCCTGTGAGTTTTAAAAACCAGAGCGATGATGCAGGAAAAGTCTGAAAGTAGCGCACAATAAACCAAAGAATAAATGGGAATATTATTTCCCGTTTATTATTCTTTATCGCATACACTGCCTTAGCTCCTACAACTTCTGGCTCAATCGTAGGAAACATTTTTGCAATTCGTGGATACCAATCCATGCTCGCATCATTTCTATCAAAATAGCCTGTATTTACATGACCTGGGCAAAGTAGGGATACTCCGATTCCTTTGCTTTCTAGCTCTTCATGCAAAGATAAAGACATTCCTACCATGGCATAACGCGCTGCTGTATAGGGAATCATGTTGGGTAATGGGAAGTAGCCGGCAGGGCTTGTGAGATTTACAATATGACCGGACTTTCGTTCAATCATTCCTTTTACTACTGCATGAGAAGCAACCATTGCAGAGCCAAACGGAAGCATAACCGGCTGCACTGTTTCTTCAAAACTTGTAATATCGAGTGGCTTAAAAGTTCCAAGTCCTGCATTGTTTACTAGAATGTCAATTCTACCGAACTGAGTTTCAATCGCTTTGATGGTTTGGGCTACTCGTTTGAAATCACTTACATCACAAGGGAATACACTTGCGTTGCCGCCAGCGTCTCGAATTTCTTTTGCTACTTTGTCTAGCCCATCTTTTCCACGTGCAATGAGAGCAAGAGTGCAACCTTCTTTTGCGAGGCTAAGAGCTATTGATCGCCCAATCCCAAGAGAAGCACCTGTAACTACTGCTATTTTATCTTTTAGGTCTTTCATATTTTATAAATAATTTGTCATAAAGTCAACAAAAGCCTTTGTTGTTTTTGTATACGGAGGAAATAACATTCTAAGAAGTGTTAATTTTGATACTTTAAGCACCGCTCTTTCATGTGAGAATGCCTTGAATCCAAAATGCCCGTGGTAATTTCCAATACCACTGTGGTTGACTCCGCCGAACGGCAACTCGGGATTACCCAGATGCGCAACAACTCCATTAATTACAACTCCACCGGAAGAAGTGTTCTTTAAAATTTTTTCAATCGTCTCTTCGTTATCGCTAAATATATAAAGCGAAAGTGGCTTATTCTTGCTTTGCACAATTGAAATGGCTTCATCTAAAGTCTTATATGACATGACAGGAAGAATAGGTCCAAAAATTTCTTCCATCATCACGGGAGATTCTAAAGTCACGTTCGAAAGAATTGTAGGTGAGATATATCTCTCTTCTTTCTTGAACTCTCCGCCTAATTCCAATTTTGCGCCTTGCTTAATACTTGATTTTACAGTCTCCTGTAATCGTTCAAAATTTTTATCATTAATAATTCTACAAAAGTCAGGAGTTTTATGCCTATCATCTTCTGTTTGTCCATAGAATTTTTTTACCTGTGCTTTACAGGATTCAATAAATTCTGAATACTTTGATTCGTGAACTAAAACATAGTCAACGCCAACGCAAGTTTGTCCACCATTTAAAACTTTCCCCCAAACAACTTTTGCCGTTGTGTCATCCATATCCACAGACCCGTCAATGATTACTGGTGATTTGCCGCCAAGCTCTAATGTAACAGAGGTAAGATTTTTTGCAGCAGCTTCCATGATAGTCACGCCGACAGATGTGCTTCCAGTAAAGAAAATATGATCAAATGGTTTTTCTAATAGAGTAGTTGCAGTATCTCGATCAGATTCGGAAACATAAACTTCATTCTCATCAAAAATTTCAGCTAACATTTTCTTAGTCACTGCTGCGGTATGCTTGGTGTTATTCGATGGTTTAATTATAGCACAATTCCCTGCTGCAATAGCAGCCACAAGTGGCGTTCCAATTAAATGAAATGGATAATTCCAGGGGCTAATGATGAGTATAAGTCCTTTGGGTTCATAAATAATCTGACTTGAACTTGGAAATAGCGCAAGAGGTGTTCCAACATGCACAGGTCTCATCCAGGATTTTAAATGAAGAATTGCATCTTTGATTTCTGAGATTACAGGCATGATTTCAGTGAGGTCTACTTCTTGAGGGCTCTTACGAAAATCTTTGAACATTGCGTCTCTAAGATCCTGTGAGTATTTTTCTACTTGGCTCTTGAATTTTTTTAATTTTTCAATTCTCTGGTTCGCTGTTGTATTTGCAATCTTCCACCGATTTTCTTTTTGTATTCCAAAAATTCGATTCACTTCTTTCTGGAATAAATTCTCTGCCTGCTTCTTGCTGGAAATTACTACTTCCTTTTTCTTAGCGACTATTTTTGCCATTTCTTTACCTCTTTCTCGACGAGTAATTCTAAAAATCAATTCATAATCCTGTTGTAAATACAAATTTCCATGATTTTAATTGCGTATACACTCATTTTTCTAATGACTTCAATGGCAATAGAATTGACAATCAAATGCATTTACAATTAAAATTGTATTGTGCGAACTACTATTGCTATTTTCCCGCTACCAAATGTAATTCTTTTTCCTGGAGCTTTTTTACCCTTACATATCTTTGAATCTAGGTATCGGCTAATGCTTGATTACTGCATTGAGTCTGACTATGAAATGGCAATTACATCTTTAAAAACTAACTCTAACATTGAAAATACATTTGGTTGGGGCAAGATCGTGCGCCACGAAGGTCTTGCAGATGGTAGGGCAAATATCTTGCTTGAAGGAATGGGGATTGCTTCACTCATAAGTTATAAATCAACCGAACCATTTATAATTGCAGAAGTAGAAAAAATTGAAAATGATTATTCTCACATTAACACAGATGAGTTTAAGGAACTTACAAACGAACTTATTCAGCTAACCAAAGATTACCTCAGAAAACTCAATGTAGAAGATATCTATGTAAATGAAATTGATAAGCTATCAACACATCCCTTTCCAGTAGAGTTCATTGCATCAGTTATTAATTGTGATTTTAAAAAAAAGCAAGACATTTTAGTAACTGATAATCCTTTTCAAAAAGCAATAAAGCTCTTAAAAATCCTGCACGATATTTAGTTTGCCGTTAAGCGGTTAATGCTGATTAAACGTAATTATTTCATAAAAATATTGTTGATTTATTTACTCATTCAGAACTAATTGGCGCTAAGATAAACCAAGGAAAAATATTTTTTTGAAGAAAACCCGGAGAGAATACTATCGTTTATCCGATAAGTAGCATCTAATATGCATTAATTGGTGCTCAAATGTTTTTAGAATTTTTGAAAAATAAATGTAAAAATACTATCGGCACTAGATTTTGTGTGGACTTTCAAAAAAAAAGTATTATAATAAGAACGTGGACTTTGAAACATTTAGAAACAAATTAGGAAAGAAAATAAAGCAAGAGAGAATTGCCAGAGGCTTGACTCAAGAAGATATGGATGATGGGGATGATGGAGTTCCGCACAGAACAATGCAAAACATTGAAACTGGTAGATCCAATCCAAACCTCAGAACGATTTTTCGCTTATCAAAAAGAATGGATATTAGCGTAAGTGATTTAATGGATGTGTAAATAACAGCTCAGCGGCAAAGTAAACGTAATCTTACTTTCTGCTTTGAGTTAATTTCCTATCCAAATTTTACGACTCTGTAGTCCAATAAATTTTTTTGCAATGAATCAGATCAAGGCTGGTGATTTTTATCTTCCTGCCTTGGATACTGAATTTAGAATCTATTAAGAATTTTAGATAGAGTAAAGTGGATTTTTACATTGCTAGCGGCAAAGTAAAAGTAAACGTGCTACCTTTTCCAAATTCACTTTCTACCCAAATGTTGCCGCCTTGCTTTTCTACAAACTCTTTACATAAAATGAGACCAAGTCCTGTCCCTCTTTCATTATCTGTTCCAATTTTACTAAATTTAGAGTCAATTCTAAACAGTTTGTCTATATTTTCCTCTTTGATTCCGATTCCACTATCTTTTACGGAGACTTCTACGTATTCCTTTCCGATAACAGTGGCTACTATTATTTTGCCGCCCGAGAGAGTGAACTTAATCGCATTAGTGAGGATATTTCTCAGAATTGTATTGGTAAGAGCGGGATCTGCAAAAATAAACTTTTCCGGAGAAAGATTCCTTTCGATTGTAATATTCTTTTTAAAGGCATTTCCGATTACTAACGGTAGAGTTGTGTCAATAATAGCATCAATAGAAGTGATAATTGGATCGAAGCTAATATCGCCGGTTTGAGATCTCGCCCATTGCATCAGATTTTCGAGTAAGCTAAATGCTGACTTAGAAGAAGCCTGGATAAGCTGGGTGATCTTTAAATACTCCATAGAATGTTCGGTATTATCCGCAGTTAGTTTTTCTTCAAGCATTTCTGATACGCCGAGAATACCTGCAAACGGATTACGCAAATCATGGGCAATGATATTAAAGAACTTGTCCTTAGTTTGATTGAGCTTTTCTAATTCTGACAAGTATTGATTTTTCTCCTCTTCAGCCTGCTTTTTTTCACTAATATCACGGACAGTGAATAAAACTCCAATGGTTTCCTGAAATTTATTTTTTATTGGAGCATATTGGATTTCAAACCAATGTTTAGATTCTTTAACATGAACAAGTCTATCAACTATTACTCGGTCCCCACGTAAGGCAGATTGGAAGCATCTTTCAAAATCACTTAATCCTTCACTAGTGATTATATCATGCATAAAGTCTCCAATCCTTAAGTCTTTATCTAATACTAACTTTACTTGCTGCGAGGCAACATTGTTAAAAAACTGAACAGTTCTATCAGGGTTAATGAACAAGATTGATTCCAAACTATTTTCAAGTATGGCTCTTGTTTGGGCTTCCGAAATTCGCAACGCCTGTTCTGCTTTTACTCTTTCAGTTATATCAGTTCGAATTGCAATAAACTGCTCGATTTCTCCTTTTATGCTTTTTAATGGGGCAATGGTTGTGGATACCCAATAGTAACCCCCGTCCTTCGCACGGTTTCTGATTTCTCCATGCCATGTCTCTCCATTCTTAATTGTACTATACATATTATGAAAAAAGAATTTAGAATGATAACCAGAGTTAATCATTCTATGATTTTGCCCAATTAATTCCTCTTTTGAATACTTGCTAATAGAGCAGAATCGACTATTTACATAAACAATTGTTCCATTCAAATCAGTAATTGCGACTATCGCATGCTGATCAATTGCATTCTGTCTTTGTGCAATCTCGAGACTGGATTGACGTAACCTTATATACAACTCTGCCTCAAAATCTTTATTTTTTTTGAACTCTGTAATATCTTCAAATGTTACCGAGACACCAGCTACTTTCGAGTTAGTGGAATCAAAAAAAAATGGAACAGCAGAAATATTAATCCAAATATATTTTTGACGAAGCGAATTAAAAACTCCCATTACAACATTAGAAATTTCCCTTCCTGTCCTAATTACGATTGAAACAGGATGCTCTTCACCAGGAAATGGACTGCTATCCTCATGAATGGATAACCATTCTGAATCAAAGGCACTTCGACCAAATATCTGACGCTGGGTGATTCCCAAAATTCTCTGAGCAGAAATATTTGCGTATAGAATTTTTCCTGAAGCATCATGGTATACAAAACCATAAGGCATTGTTTCTACAACTAGATCGGAATCAAAAAACGAACTGTCTAAATCTGGCTTTTTTCTTGGACTCATATCAGGCTGCATATCTGCCATAGTTCCATACGAATACTAGAATTTCCACTCTCTTTACCCTCTATCATCTAATTTAACAAGTAATTTTCATCTACTAAATAGTTCAGCTAAAATCATGCTTACCCAAGTATTCAGTTGATTAGCGTTTAATTAAAGCTTTAGCCTGTATTTATTCTTTACAAATTAAAGATAATTTTATAATTAGTTAAACATCAAATAATTAGAGGTTTATATGTTAAATAAAATTGCATTTGCATTTAGAATACTATTAGGACTAGTTTTTACCATCTTCGGATTAAATGGATTCCTGAATTTTTTACCTTCTCCATCTTTAACCCCAGCAGAAGGCGAGTTTTTAGGGGCAATGGTCAAATCTGGCTATTTCTTTCCTATCGTTAAATTGCTGGAAGTGGCGTGTGGGTTACTTCTTCTTTCCGGTTTTTTTGTTCCTCTCGCTCTCATTTTACTTGCCCCGATTGTATTTCATATTTTCTTTTTTCACTTATTTCTAAACGGGATAGCGGCAACACCAATGGCGATTGTACTCATTGCTTGCGGCTTAGTAGTTGCCTATTCTAGAAAAGAGAATTTTGCGGGAGTCCTAAGGGCAAAAGGCTAAAGCACAGTTTAATGGTAAAGCTAAAAATGGTTTTTTGTTTTTTGAAAGATCATTTTTTGTTATAAAAAAATTTTACATTCTGGCATAGAACTTGATTGAATGGTTGAAAGATTTTTCATACCTTTCAATCTAGTTTTAACCGCGATGAATGTAGATATTAAAATTAAACCAAGGCACAGAGCACTTATACAATTTGCTCTGATTTTTACTCTCTACCATTCTTCCATCTCTAGCATCTCACGTCCTCCTATCTTAATTTCCCCAATAGATTTAGTTGAAAAAGATATCAATCTTTCAGATACCCAAAAGAAGAAACAGCCGAAGATACCCGCTTCATGGGGGGGGAATTCGTTAGCTCAGGAAACAAAAAATGTAGATGGACTTGATCTTACTGTTTATTCGCTTTCTGGCGGTGCCTGGATACTTCACAAAAAAGTCAAACTTTCAGCGAGCACAATTGAAATCATTGGGGAAGAGGCATATAAAGGTTTTCTCAAAGGACAAACAAAAGTGGAAGATCCTGAGAATGGAATCACTCTCACAGCAGGAAAAGGTATCTACGACAAATCAGCAGAAACCGTTGTTCTAGAAGGTCGTCCTACTTTATATTTCAAAGATAAAGAAAAGAAAATCACTAAAATCACTGCACCTTATTTAAAACGTTATCTCTCTGACAATAAAACTGTATTTGAAGGCGGAGCAATTGTGGAAAATGGCGAATACACCATTTATTCGGAGACTGCAATTTTTCTTGAGAAAGAGGAATCTCTTCTTATGGAAAATTACCCATTCATCTTCGGAAAAGATACTTTTCTAACTGGGGAAAAAGTAACTTATTCCAACGCAACAAAGAATACCGTTTTAGAAAATGATACCATTCTTCTAAAACTAGGATATGAAAATCCAAGAAAAAAAAAATCACTAAAAAAGGAATCTCAGGATACACCGGATAATAGTAATAAGCCGGAATCAGCAGAAATTGAAAGTCCCGAAAAAGTAAAACGAATTAGTATCTTTACTGGTGAAAAAATGATTTATCAAACTGGTGATGATACAAGTCGTTATGTGGGGATGTTCGGAACTGCTAAGATGATTCGTGATGATTTTGAATTTACTGGTGCTTACATAAAAGCATTCGGAAAAGAAAATGGAAACATTGAAGCTAAAGACAATGTAGTTTTACTCGATAAAGATAACCACGTTCGTCTATCGGGAAATATTTTAGAGCACAGCAAAGAAAAGAATTACACTCATATTACCGATAATGCAATGATAGAATTTTTAGACAAAGAAAATGCTGAAGTAAATTCAACTATGACGTCTGTAGAAATTGAAAGGTTTGGAGAGAAAAAAGAAATTGTTTCTCGTGGTGAAGTAAATTTAGTATCAAATGAATCTACTGTGCATGGCGAATATGCGACCTATTTTGAAGAAAATGAAAAAATGTTTGTAGATGGAAATCCGAGTTTGAAACAAGAAAACAAAACTGTATATTGTGGGCGAATCATTATTTACCCCAATGCCGACAAAATTATTTTAACAGATGGACTAAACGTAAACAAAAAATGAGCCAGAAAACATTTAAAATGGAAAATCTAGTTAAAATTTACAATAAGAGAAAAGTTGTAGATGGAGTTAGTTTTAAAATTAGTAAAGGGGAAATAGTGGGACTACTCGGTCCGAATGGAGCAGGAAAAACAACATCCTTTTATATGTCTGTGGGTTTTGTGAGACCTGATTCGGGACATGTATTTATAGACGATCAAGACGTAACCGCAGCACCAATGTATCAAAGAGCAAGACTTGGAATTGGATATCTCGCACAGGAAGCTTCTATATTTCGAAAACTAACCGTTGCAGAAAACGTAGAAGCAGTTCTTCAAACTCTAAATTTATCTAGAAAAGAAATTCAAGAAAGAAGAGACGAATTACTCTTAGAATTACAGATAATGCGCGTTGCCAATCAAAAAGGATTCACTCTTTCTGGTGGAGAAAGAAGACGATGTGAAATTGCACGCGCGCTTGCGACAAAGCCTGACTTTATTTTACTTGATGAGCCTTTTGCAGGAGTAGATCCAATAGCTGTAAAAGATATTCAGAACGTAATCAAGAGTTTGCGCGAGAGAGGACTTGGAATTTTAATTACCGATCACAATGTGCGGGAAACTTTAAAGATCACTGATAGAGCCTACATCATGTACAGCGGTAAAATTCTAATATCCGGTGTCACAAATGAACTTGTAAATGACCCGGAAACAAGAAGAATTTATTTAGGCGAGGATTTTACACTCTAATGCTAAGCCAACAGCTAGTTCAAAAGCAAACGCAAAAGTTAGTAATGACTGCCGATCTACGCCAGTCTATCGAATTACTCCCGTTATCCACGCTCGAACTAGCAGATAAAATCCAAGCGGAGCTAATTGATAATCCGCTACTTGAAGAAGTATTTAATCCTGAAAAGCCAAAATCTCCAGAGCTCTATTCTGTTACGGAAGTGAGAGACAAAGAAAAAAAAGAACTAAGTAAAAGCACAGAAGCAAATTTTCAAGACATGTATAATATTGAAGGTCCTTATCGACATGATAACGAAGCTAGAGATAAAAATCAAAGTATGATCGAAGCTTCTCCCCTTAGAGAAAAGCTAAGCGACCATTTAATGTCCCAGTTGAGACTTCTAGATATAAACGAGGAAGAATTGGAAATTGGGGAAATTTTAATTTCTATGATTGATGATCATGGATTCATAACAACACCATTTGAAGAAATTGCTAAGGAAATGAATCTTAGCCTCAAGCTTTTAAAAAAAGTAATTCGCAGCATACATCAATTAGACCCTATTGGAATTGGAGCGGCTAATATACAAGAGACCCTCATGATCCAGGCGAAAATTCTTAAGCCTGAAGACGAAAATTTATATATCCTTTTGAAAGATCATTTTAAAGATTTAGAAAAATTAGATTATAAAAAAATTTCTAAAGCAATGAAAATTTCTGAAGAAAAAGTAGAGCAAATTGCAAAGAGTATTAAAAAATTGGAACCTTATCCAGCAACTTTGTATATTTCAAAAAAAACAGATTACATAGTCCCCGACGTTGTCGTTAAAGAAACAGACGGAGAATTTACAATTCATATCAACGATGAATGGATTCCAAAAATTTCTATAAACAAAGAATACAAAAATGTTCTAGTAAAATCCTGTAGTCCTGCGGATAAAGAATTTATTACAACGCGGGTGAATTCAGCACAGTGGCTTATACGTTCCATCAACCAGAGACGTCAAACGCTATACCGTGTGATGAATTCCATCATTGATTTTCAAATAGATTTTTTTAAAAATGGGATTAATGATATTAAGCCGCTCACATTAAAAGACATAGCGGATAAACTGAGTATGCACGAGTCAACAATTTCGCGGATCACAACAAATAAGTATGTGCAAACTTCCTGGGGGATTTTAGAATTAAAATGGTTTTTTTCTTCCGGTCTCAAGTCCGCGGAGGGTGGCAAAGAGTCTTCTAAGAAAATTCACGATATGATTAGAACACTCGTCAAAGAGGAAAGCGAGGATAAGCCACTCTCCGACCAAGACATTGTAGATATAATGGGTAAACGTGGAATTGAAATTGCAAGAAGAACAGTAGCAAAATACAGGAAAATATTAAAAATTTTACCTTCCAATCGAAGAAAAAGAATACGGGATTTAAAGGCTAGTTAGATGTCAATTGCAAGTATCAGTGTAGAAACAATTGTAAGAGAACATCCTGATTTAGAGTTGCAACTCGTTTCAGGAGAGAAAGGAATTTCTAAAAAAATTTCCAATTCGGAAATTAATCGCCCCGGGCTATCACTCACCGGGTTCTTTGATTTTTTTGCGCATGATAGGATTCAAATTTTTGGAAAGGGAGAATGGGCTTATCTAAATTCTCTCTCGGAGGAAAAATTAAATTCAATTGCAGAGAAATTTTTTTCTTATTCACTTAGTTGCATCATCTTCACACATGGCAATCATCCACAGCAAAAAATAATTGAAAAGACAGAAGCTTTGCATATTCCTCTTTTTGTTTCTCCGATGTCTACCCATAAGTTTATAACACTCATATCCGATGTTTTAAATAAAAGTCTTGCACCAAGGACTATGCGACACGGTGTTTTAATTGAAGTTTTTGGAATTGGAATTTTACTTTCAGGACGAAGTGGTGTGGGTAAGAGCGAGACGGCGCTAGAATTAATAGAGAGGGGACACAGGCTCGTAGCCGATGACATGGTGGAAATTCGTCGTTATTCGGAGAGTTACTTAATCGGAACCTGTTCTGATATTCTAAGTCATCATATGGAAATACGCGGTCTTGGAATTATTAATATCAAAGACATATTCGGTGTAGGCTCTGTGAGAGACAGTAAGCTAATAGAATTAATTATTAACATTGAAGAGTGGTCAGAAGAAGTTGACTATGACAGGACAGGTCTAGATGAAGAAACCGATGAAATACTCGGAGTCAAAGTTCCATTTTTAAAAATTCCAATTAAACCCGGGCGTAATATTCCAATCATAGTAGAGACCGCAGCGATGAACCAGAGATTAAAAAAAATGGGAACGTTCGGTGCAAGAGAATTTAATAATAAATTAACAAATTATATAGAGCAGATTAAAATTGAAAAAAGTCACATTAAAGATTAATAAAGATGGTCATGGTATGCATGCACGACCTGCTTCTTTATTCGTGAAGCTCGCTGCACAGTTTCCCTGTGACATTACAGTGATTCGAGATGAAGTTGAGGTAAATGGCAAAAGCATTATGGGGTTAATGATGCTTGCCCTCTCCGCAGAGGTAGAGTTTACTATTATAGCTGACGGACCGAAGGAAGAAGAAGCTATACAGGTTCTAGAAAAACTTATCTTGAACGATTTTCAAAAATGAAATTTTTAAAAGAAATCAAACTTTCCGGAGAAGGCAAATACTATCTTAGAGATTTATATATTTTTCTTTTAAGTATTTTCATTTCTGTTCTTCTTGCTGAAACAATTATCTTCTCTGACTCTAATGCAATTGATTTAGTTGATAAAATATTTGTTTATATTTATATTATTTTTCCACTCTTTTCCCTTGCATTAATCATTTCTTATATCTACAGAAATATAAGAATTCGTCAAACTGGCAAGCTAAGAAGCGTTATCCGCTATAGACTGACCCTTGCATTTGTGTTTGTATCCATACTTCCTTCTATTCCGATTGTGCTTTTTTCTTCTAACGTAGTAGGGCGGCTCGTAGAAAGTTTCTATAGGATTGATATTTCAGAAGCACTCAAGTCTGCAATTGCTGACGTAAAGCAAGCAGAGGACGAAGATAAAAAGAATTTATTCGCCAAGGCAAAACTTTTACAAAGAACGGTTACTAAAGGTTTTGCGCAACCGGAAAATATTTATACAAAAACATCCGAGTTAGGTTTACTGCAAACGGATAGATACTATGTTGGAATTATTAAGGGTAGCAAAATAATTGCAGAGACTATTCCACTTTATTCACTCATTTTGCTACAAAATTTTACGAAGAAAAATGAGGAATTATTTGAGAATTATACTTTCTATCAGAAAGATAGAGCCTATTTTTTTGTAAAAATTAATTCCAAAGAAGCGGATAATTTTGTTATTCTCGGAAAACGAGTTCATATCGGAAATGAAAAAAATACATTCAATGTTATCTACACAGAAAATTCCTATAACTCTGCAGATCTCTGGAAAGAAAAAGTTCCTTTTGCGCTTAGATTTTCTCTAGGCGTATTTTTTATTATGATGTTTGGTATTTCGATTATCGTTTCTTTTCTTCTGGCAAGACAAATTTCTAGACCGATTGTGCAACTCGCGAGCGCAACACAGCGAGTATCCCGTGGAGAAATTGATGTGCAATTGGACTTGAATGAAGAAGGAGAAATGGGAATATTAATTGAATCCTTCAACCAATTGACAAGAGATTTAAAAGCAAAGAATGAAGAGTTGCTACATACTCAAAGAATTGCAGCCTGGAAAGAAGTTGCCCAGAGAATGGCGCATGAAATTAAAAATCCACTCACACCAATTCAACTTTCAGCGGAAAGAATTCGTAAAAGATTAGATAATCCTAATAGAGAAAAATTTGATGAAGTTGTGAGAAACGGAACAGAAACAATCATCGGGCAAGTTCGTGTGTTAGAACACTTGGTAAAAGAGTTTTCTGAATTCGCGAGAATGCCCACGCCGATTTTAATCAACCAGCAATTGAATCCGATTGTAGAAGAGTCTGTAAAACTTTTTATAGACAGCATTAATATAAATTTTGTTTTGAAACTTTCCAAAACTTTGCCGGAAGTATTTATCGATAAAAGATTATTTGTAGGTGTAGTAAATAACTTAATCAAAAATGCTGTTGAAGCAATTCAAAACCAAAGAAAAGAGATTTCCGACACTTCGGAATCACACGATGAAATTTTAGGAACAATTCGAATTACAACACGATTAGAAAAAAAACTTTTGCGTAAATCGGTTGTGCTTACAGTCGAAGACAGCGGACCTGGAATTTCACCAGAACTAAAAGAAAAAATATTCCAACCGTACTATTCCACCAAAGGTGGACATGGAACTGGAATTGGACTGGCAATTGTAGAGAAGACGGTTTACGACCATCATGCGCACTTAACTTTAGAGGAATCAAGTTTAGGTGGATGTAGTTTTAAAATTGAACTTCCTCTTGAGGATAAATAATGAAAATTTTTATTGTAGATGATGAGATTGAGATTAGAAAATCTCTTCGAAATATTTTAGAAGATGAAGACTATCAGGTAGAAGACTTTGCTAATAGTAAATCTCTACTAAAAGCGTTAGCCAAAGAAAGACCGTCTCTTTTACTTCTAGATGTATGGCTCGGAAAAGAAGATGGATTACAAATTCTAGATGAGTGTAAGAAGATTTATCCGCTACTACCTATCGTAATGATTTCCGGTCATGGAACGATTGAACTTGCTGTGAGTGCAACAAAAAAAGGGGCTGTGGATTTTTTAGAGAAACCGCTTTCTATTTCAAAAGTATTAGATACAATTAATACAGTGCTTGCAAAGCAAATTGATTCAGAAATTCCAGAAGTAAAATTGGAATTTGATCAAATCATCGGGCAATCACAGGCAATTAAAAAAGTAAAGTTTGCAATCTCGCAGGCTGCGTCGACTAACGCACGAGTTTTTATTTATGGGGAAAATGGAACCGGCAAAGAGCTAGTAGCCAAATCTATTTTTCTAAATTACAAGCGAAGAGAAAATCCGTATATAGAAATTAATTGTGCAGCAATTCCAGAAGACTTAATTGAATCTGAATTGTTTGGATATGAGAAGGGAGCGTTCACCGGGGCAGTAGAAAAACGAATTGGAAAATTTGAAGCGGCTAATAATGGAACGATATTTCTCGATGAGATTTGTGATATGTCACTCGCAACGCAAGCAAAAGTGCTTAGAATTTTACAAGAGCAAAGATTTGAAAAACTGGGAAGTAGTGAATCTATTACAGTTGATGTTCGAGTCATTGCAGCTACGAATATTCCAGTAGAAGATGCAATCAAAGAAGGGAAATTTAGAGAAGATTTGTACTATCGTCTAAACGTAATTCCTATTATCATTCCTCCACTTAGGGAGCGTAAGACTGATATACCGCTTCTGTTAGATTTTTACATTCAGCACACAATTAAGACAAATGACCTCCCTTTAAAAAAATTAGACAACGAGGCGATTGCACTTCTTACCAATCACTTCTGGCCCGGAAATATAAGAGAATTAAAGAACGTGGTAGAAAGACTTTGTATTATGACTATTGCAGATACAATCAAGGGAAAAGATGTGAAAGAAGCCTTGATTGGATTTAAAAAAGCAGAAGAAATTTTTGAACAGGGCGATTTGAAAAAAGCAAAAGAAGAATTCGAAAGACAATACATCATTAAGACACTGCAATTAAATGATGCAAATGTAAGTAAGACTTCAAAAATTTTAGGTGTAGAAAGAACACATCTATATAGAAAAATTAAATCACTGAATATTCAGATTGATAACTTGAGCGACTAATGAATAACGAATGTATGCATTTTGGAACCTGTGCGGGCTGTGATCTTTTGGACATGCCTTACACAGAGCAATTAAAAGAAAAAGAATTAGAGATAAAAGATATTTTCCGCGATTGGAAAAATCTTCCCGTTAAGAAAACTCTTGCGAGTCCGGAGGAATATTTCTATCGTCATAAAATCCAACTTCCGTTCGGTCATAAGAAAGGTAAATACGAAGAAATTTTAACTCTCGGTTTACACGCGAAAGATTACTCTAAAATTATAGATTTAAAAGAATGTAAAATTCAAGATGAAGCGTTGTCTGCAGTAGCCTGGGATGTGCGAGATTGGGCGAGGGAAGAAAAATATTCTGCTTACAATGAAAAAT
>JANMOF010000511.1:0-3028 GCA_031368925.1 Leptospiraceae bacterium | reverse complement strand
GTCAATTTGTTCAGGTTTTTTGCCTTGTTCAAGTAATTGCGATTTTAAAATTTGTGTTTCTTTTTCGATTACATCTTTCGGAACATCAGAAATGTTCAGATAAAGAGGATTAACCGCAGCAACTTGTAAACTAATTTCTTTTCCAAGTTCTTCAAATTCTGGATTTGCAGCAACAGAATCAGACTTACAGTTCAATTCTAAAAGAACCCCAATTTTTCCATTGCTATGAATATAGGAAATCACACGCCCAGAGCCGGTTGTTTGAAAACGATCGGATTTTCCTATGGTGATGTTTTCTCCAAATTTTGCAATGAACTCTTGGATATGAGTGGTTTTGTCTTTTGCCTGCGTTTTGGTTTTGAATTCTTTTCCAGCAGCATTCAACTCACCAGATACTTCAAGGTAAGATGGATTAGCCGCAGCCATTTGAATTGCAATTTCTTTTCCTAGTTTTTCAAAGTCTTCGTTTTTAGCAACAAAGTCAGTTTCACAATTGAGTTCAAGAAGTGCGCCAAGTGTTCCAGACTCGTGGATAAATGAAATTACCCTGCCCTCTTTTGTTTCTTTGTCAACACGTTTTGCAGCTTTTGCCATTCCCTTTTCACGGAGATAGTCAATCGCTTTTTGCATATCAGCCCCGTTTTCAACGAGGGCTTTTTTACAATCTAAGAGACCGGCACCGGTAGATTCTCTTAGTTCTTTAATTAAATCAGATGATACTAATACTTCAGCCAAAATCTTAACCTTCCTTTACTTCCGCTGCTTCTTCTTTCATTGCGTGAATTTCTGCTGTGACAACTACTTCAGTAGCCACTACTTCTTTAAATTCTTTTTGGAAATTTGCATCGTCATCCATAATGAATCGACCTTTTTCGTCGTATTCGCCACGGTAATCCATTCCCATATCTCCATCAATGTCATCTGTAAATCTTGCAGATTCAGGGATTTCTCCACCGGTTCCTTCGATTACAGCATTGGACATGGTTTCGAGAAATAGTGATATTGCGCGTATCGCATCATCATTACCTGGAATTGCATAGTCGATTAGTTCAGGATCACAGTTGGTATCAATAACGGCAAACACTGTTAAGCCGAGAGTCTTTGCTTCTTTTACTGCAATTTCTTCTTTCTTTGGATCAATTACGAAAAGAATATCAGGAATCGTTGTCATGTCTTTGATTCCACCGAGAGTTTTTTTCAACTTCTCTAATTCTCTTTTAAGACCTAAATGTTCTTTTTTAGTTTTTGCTTCTTGTTCGAATGTATTGTTGTCTAACATTTGCTCTAGTTTTTTCAAACGAGCGATACTTTTTTTAACGGTATTCCAGTTGGTAAGTAAACCACCGAGCCAACGATTGGAAACATAAAACATATTACAACGTTTTGCTTCTCTTTCGATTGCACCACGAGCTTGTTTTTTGGTTCCCACAAATAGAACAGTTTTCTTTTGAGCAGTAAGTTTTTTTAAAGCGTCATACGCCTCTTTTGCTTTTTGAACTGTTTTTTGTAAGTCGATGATGTGAATACCATTTCTCGCTGTGAAAACGTATGGAGCCATTTTTGGATTCCATTTGCGAGTCTGGTGACCGAAGTGAACACCTGCTTCTAGCAGATTTTTCATTGAAATTACTGACATATTTACCCCTTTTTTATCACGAGATAACCTGTTACTACCATTCCAACAAGAGCGGCAGGGGTTAACTGTATCTCGATCTTAATTATATAAAGTTCAAACGAAATAGCTTCTCTTAATAAATACTTGGAAAGCATATGTAAATTCAGGATTTTATCGACTAAAGCACCAGCAACAGCTCCAATAAAGAGACCGAGAACAAGAGCGATTATAAAATTTCCGATAGATACTTTCAAAGAATTTCAAGCATTCGAATGACTTTTAACCAGTAAAATTGACATGGGTTTATGGTCAAGTTTGTATTAACCCAGCGAACTAGTGATAATTATTCCGCAGCTATATTCCCTAAGATTTTTTGCTTAGCACCATTATGGTAACTGAATAATGCGCTATTAGCCCCATGAAGAATAAATCCGCCATCTGAATCATTCATGCGATCAACTGTTCCCATAAGGGAATGATCCCTCCAACTCGGGGAGGCGTCTGTCATTCTTATTGCATGAAGATAACCACGCGAATTCGCAACAATTAAAGTAGTATTGCGTAAAATTGGACTTGGCACTGGCATTTCTTCTAATAAGTATTTGTGGCGTAAGGAACCTGTATCGGGATCTAACCAAAACATATTTCCGCTATCGTCAAAAACAATGATACGGTCGTTGTATAGGATTGGCTCGATGAGAATAGAACCTGGACTTAAAAACATCCAGTTCTTTGTTCCGGTAATGGAACTAAGGCTAATCACTGTTCCATCCTGTGTACAAACTAAAATTTGGTTTCCAATCCTAGTTACAGGTAGTGTAGGCAAAGAAGGTAAAAGATAAGTCCAATTTTTTTTATTCGCAGCACCTCTAGCAGCAATAATTCCAGTTTGTGTTTCTATATCAATATTTGTTTCAAAAATTTGATTCTCATACTTTACTCCCTTAAATGCCACTCTTACTTGCAGATCAAATTTTCGACTTTTGGGATTGTAGGTAAAATAATAGTAGCCCTTTATATCAGAGTAATATACGATTTCCATTTTATAAAACCTGTCATTCAAAGCGCCTGTATATCCAGCCAATTTGAAATATGTCCCCCAATATAATTCCAACTCCGCTTCGTTCGTAATTTCTCCTCCCTTCCTTTGAATATTCGCATTGGTATTTGATACGACTATACTCCTACTAAACATTCCAAAGGTCTTATCAAACACATAACGCTCAATCGAATATTCTTTCGGTAATTGTTTCATCCCGTCTTCTATTTTTTTGCTTAACAATCGTACGTATTGTGCACCATTGATGTTATCTCGCACGTAAACATCGCTAGTTGGGGTGATGCGGTAATATAAATTATTCATCGTCGCTCCAAGTTTCATCACTTTACTGTGTCCCTCTTTCGACTTTCTCC
>JANMOF010000487.1:0-1871 GCA_031368925.1 Leptospiraceae bacterium | reverse complement strand
GATCGCGAAACACCCGGAATCATAGCAATGACCTGGAAGAGACCTATTTTAAAGGCTGTTTTATAGCTGATTTCATCATCAGTTTCTTCCGTTTTTTGTTTGATCAGGTGATCCATAAAAATAAGAAAAACGCCTCCAGCTAATAACATATAGGCAACAACAGCAACATTGCCTAAAAGAGTATCAATAAAATCGTTTAACAATTTACCAAATACAGCTGCAGGAATAAATGCTATAAATAGTTTGTAATAAAAATCCAAGGATTGAAAAAAGCGTTTCCAATAAAGAAAAATTACCGACAGAATCGCTCCAAATTGAATAGAAACGGTAAAGGTTTTAGTAAAACTATCTTCTGCTATCCCCATAAGAGAGGATGCAATGATCATGTGTCCGGTTGAAGAAATTGGGAGAAATTCGGTAATGCCTTCTACAATACCCAGAATAATGGCCTCAAATAAGGTCATGGTTTAGGGTTAGTCTTTTGATTTTTTTACAATAGCATAAATTTCCAAAACAAATCCGGAAAGCACCAGTAAGGGCGCAACTGTAATCCGAACCGGGCTGAAAATATCTTCACTGAATACATTGGGGTCTTTGGAACCGCCACCTGACATAAGAAAAAATCCAAGCAAAATCAATCCGATTCCACTAAGCATCAGTATGTAATTAATCCGCCCAAAGGCGAAATCTGCAGTCACTTTTTCTTTGGCCATAGCACTTTTATTTTAATTTATAGATAACTCCATATTAGTATAAATCCTGTGTACTTCTTCGCAAGTATTTATTTACTGCAAAAAATGTACTAAGTCCTGCAATAATTATTCCTGCCAAAATAACACCTACCATTAATATCAGTACCATATTGAAATCTTGTATTTCGACAAGGTCAGGAATTTCCTTTTTCGAAAAGTAGAGTAAAACTGCCAATAAAATATTGGCAATTACAGCTCCATAGAATCCTTGCATAATGCCACCTAAAACAAATGGTTTTCTAATAAATCCTCTCGTAGCACCAACCAACTTCATACTTTTTATTAAAAGTCTTCGGGAATAAAGTGACAAACGAATGGTGTTATTTATTAGGGCTGCAGCTACAAAAAACAACAACGCGCTAAATCCCAGTATAATTAAAGTCAGCGTTCTCATATTTTTATTAATCATATCAATCAATGATTGCTGATAATACACTTCTTTAACCACTGGGAAAGTTATAATTGTAGCTTTCAAGGCATTAACACTTTCCATATCAGCGAACTCCGCTTTTAGTTTAACATCAATTGATCCCAGAAGTGGATTATAACCCAAGAAATCAACAAAATCTTCGCCCAGGTCTTCTTTTAATTTGGCAGCTGCCTCATCCTTAGTGATATAAGTCGAGGATTTTACAAATTTGGAGTGCTCCATAGATTTTACAAGTTTCCCTACCTCCTCCAATCCGGCATCTGGCAATAACATCACTGACAACTGAATATTTTCCTTGACATAATTGGAAATTTTACGGGCATGTAAAATTAACACCCCCAATGTACCAATCATAAATAGCACAAGAGCAATACTAACAACGGTTGATACGTAAGACGTCCGGAGAGTTTTCCGGGCCATTTTATTACTTTCAGGAGCCATCTTTATTTTGAAAGCCACAAAAGTAGTCTTTTTCGGTCTCATAGCAAGTCCTTGATTGGTGGATCTAACCTGATTATTAACACTAAAAACGTTAGTAAAAGGGCATTTTTACTATCTTCGTACCCTTATTTTTCCCACTATGGGATTCGCCACCTTCATTGCTAATTTATTACGATGGAATTTTACCATTTAAGGTTGCTTTTCCGGTGGGACAAAGAATAGCTTACTAAATATGGAATATAATTTTA
>JANMOF010000580.1:0-12398 GCA_031368925.1 Leptospiraceae bacterium | reverse complement strand
GTTGAAAGAAAAATACTTTTTTACAATGCAACGGTTACTACAAATTCAGCTACGATTACTTGGTTTTGTTCGGTTAAGTCTGTAGGAAAGTTAATTTATGGGATTAAAAATCCAGATACGTTTTTCACCTATGGCAATGAATCTATCTTTCATACAATAACCTTGAATAATTTACCGCAAACCACAACCTATAAATACTACGTTACGTGTGGAGAGTTTGGGAATTTAAAAGGCACCTCTCTTCCACAAACATTTACAACATTAACCGCTCCACCTGCACCTCCAACTATAAATGAAATATTGGTTAAACAATCTATTTGGATACTAGGCGGTATTTCTAATGGAAGTCCTGTCGCACAGGTAGATGCTTATGATACTGTGAATAATGTTTGGTATGCTTCGTATACATCCATCCCTACTCCTAGAGCCTATGCTGGAATTGTTTCTAATAACGGTAAGATTTATGTAATGGGCGGGATGACAAAAAATACAAATGGAACTTTCTCAGTTTCCAATCTTGTAGAAGAATATACACCTACTACAAATACCTGGGCAACCATGACTAATATGCCTACTAACTTACAAGGATTTGTCGCAACATCTGTAGGGCAGGATATATACATATTAGCCGGAACGACTACTACGGATATGACAACGGGAACTACTTTTAATTCCGTATACAAATTTACTCCTAGTGTTGGAACTGGTGGAACCTGGACTACTAGAACTTCACAAAATTCTATTTTAGCAAGAGTAGATATGGCAGGTTGTGCGATAGACGGGAATCTGTTTTTTACAACGGGTAGATTTTATTCAGATGGCTCCGCTCAAAGTACGAGTGATTCCTATGTAGTATCTGCAAACGGTACTACATCTATTACTGAAGCTCCTTTTACTGCAAGACATGGAGCTGGCTCTGTTTGTTATAGACCGACAAGCACAGATCCAAATCCTTCTGATTCTCCTATGTTCATTGTAGCGGGTGGAAGCACCTTGACAAACTTGTTTCAACCTGTAACCGCTACTACCGAATCTTCGATTGTAGAATACTATGTTGCAGGAGGAACTAATACTTTATTAACCGCTCCCGTTCTTCCAAGTGCTAGATATATGCCTGCAATGGAAATCTCTTACCAGAATAGAGCAGTATATGTATTTGGTGGTAGCTCTTTAATCAATTCAGCGACAAATACGGTTTATTCTCTAGCTCTTGGAAATCCAATTACAAGTGCCTGGACAACGGTAAATACAACGATGCCAATTGCTAGATTCGGGCATAAGGCAGTAATATTAAACCGATGAAATCTATTCTACTTTTTCTAATAAGCCTTTCCCTTTTCAGTCAATCGAATATTGAAAACTTTTACTTTATTAAAGATTTAATTGATAGATCAAATTTAAAAGAAGCACAAAGACAAATAGATATACTAAAAGAAAAAAATCCTCACGATCCAACCCTGGAGCTTTATCAAACTGAAATCTGGATTAACACCGGTGAACAGAATTATAAGAATTCAAATTTTAAAACTGCATATGAGAATTTTAAGAAAGCTTATGAGGTTTATCCAAGTAATTCGCTAGTAAGAACTCGCTATAAAGAGTTATCGGAAAGAGTATTATTCGATTCAAATTCAGAAACCAAAAAACCTTCCTTTCCATTTTATCCGTTAGGTTTGCAAGGAAGTTTGAATTATGAATTTTCGGAAAAACAAAATAACAAAGAGACAGACGCTAGTTGGTCTAAGACAGAAATAATCCTAAGCATAATTTGTATTCAAAACTTTTTACTACTTACCTTACATTTCTTTAGGAGAAAATAGAATGGAAATTTCACAAAAAAAAATAAAGCATCCGAAATTTGGGAAAGGGTAGAAGATAAATTATTCTCTTACTCTGACCAAAGAAAGAGAATGGCAAGACCTAAAACACTTGTACTATTCGGATTATTATTTTTAATTTTCCCGATTATCAATTATTTGAATCTCTCTTTTCAATATGGAATTAAATTCTATAACATTCCACTATTTATAAAAATAGTCGGGTTAATACCATTTATCCTTATGGTAACACCTTTATTAATTGGAATTGGATTATTGAAAATAAAGAAATGGGGATTCTGGCTTTTCTTGTTTTATTCGCCTTTACTCATTGCATATAACTTGTATGTAACTATCAAATATCCAGAAGGTTTTAATGTATTTGCCTTTATTCAAGCAGTAGTTGGAACTATGGCAGTATTTTATTTTCTGAGAAAAGATATTTCTGCACCGTATATGAGGATGTATCCGGTGAAGCTCTGAGATTGCTTGGCAGTTTGTGAGCGTTAAGCGAAAGGGAGGAGCAGCGAAAGAGCTGAAGCCTGCTAGACATTTCCGTCAGAAATGGGGGCGGTGGGTTGGCGATTAGAAAAAAGAAAGCCGATACAAATTTCAATTAAGATAAATGATTTTGTAACGCAGACTAAGGATATTAGCCCAACTGGGGTTTATGCAGATTATGCGAATTCGGATTTACAACCAAATCAAAAAGTAACTTTAGAATTTACTTATCTGGATAATCCTTTTTCTCTTGAATCTGGCATTGTTAGAATTGATCCAGATGGAATTGGAATTGCCTTTCGTAATTTGAATAAAGAAAATGAGAAGTTATTGAATAGGTTGTTTTAAAAAATAAGTAGGACATATTATAAAACAGGCACCAATAACGACTTGAAAGCCCTTAGCAACTTTGTACCTAAACTCAATGTTTCTCTTTAACGTGAATTCGGTGTAAGAAATTTTATGATGTCATTCCTGCGTAGGCAGGAATCCAGAATTACAGAAATATTTTTCTAATGAAGGAAAACGCAGAGATGCTCTAGATTCCCGCCTACGCGGGAATGACTAATTGAAAACTTTATAGTAATAATTCCTTGCATCGAATTCACGTTCTTTAAGGTCGAAACATAATGTGAAACTGAATCTTAAAAAATGAAATCCTTAAGCTGACAGCATTGGAGTTCGTTATCACGAAATAACAAGCGGTAAATGGATATTACACTATATAAGAGCCTGTCTGAAAAGGATATTTGAGGCTCTTGGAGCTTGACTTTTATTCATAGAAAAACATCTTCTAAGACACGCTCTAAGATTTTTTTTAAAGTATCCTATAAATAAACCTAGACTTTAAGAACTTTAAATTTTTCATTAATGATATAACTCATTTTAAGAAAGTGAGAATATAGAAACTAATTGGGAGAGAATATGTCATCATTATTATTTAAACCGGGGGTTCATTCCACAGCCGTCATTGAGCCAGGTGCTAAAATTGGACAAAATGTATCGATTGGAGCCTATTCATTTATCGGACCCTCTGTTACCATCAAGGACAATGCAAAAATTGCGCAGAATGTTGTGGTTGTTGGAAAAACTACTGTCGGTGAAAATACGCAAGTGTATCCTTTTACTGTGCTTGGCACACCCGGGCAGGATTTAAAATATCCAGATTTCGAAGATGGAATTCTGACCATTGGGCAAAATAATATCATCCGAGAAAAATGTAGTATTCATGCGGGCACACCAACACATGAAACAATCATTGGAAATAATAATTTTATCATGTCAGAAACGCATATTGGACATGATTGTCATATAGGAAATCATATTGTCCTTGCGAGCGTTGGTCTTTCCGGTCACATCGAAATTGAAGACTACGTAGTGTTAGGTGCAAAATCCGGGTTTCACCAATTCTGTCGAATTGGGAGATATGCAATGGTATCCGGCGTATCTGCGATTACTAAAGATGTGCCGCCGTTTGCACTTTCAGAAAATGAAAGACCCAATGAGTTCGCTGGTTTAAATATCATCGGCTTAAAAAGAAAAGGTTTTACAAAGAGCGATATTCACCATATTAGAAGTATTTATGACTTCCTCTATGATATGAGCGGTGCTATGGAAAATAGAATTGCACCTTTGCGTGAAAAATTTCCGAACGATAAATTTGCAACAGAGATTGCAGACTTCTTAGAAAAATCAAAGCGCAATCTCTGCTTACCCGCATCTAAAAATCCTCGAAAGAAATAAGGGGCTACTCCTAGTAAACCTCTGGAACAAAGAATTGCTCATTTCGTGGTGGGCGAACGTAGTTATCCGCTGTTTTTCGAGGAGCCAGGATAAGTGGATCGGGAGTCATATCCTGATAGGGGACTTTAGAAAGTATATGATGCAGACAATTTAGACGTGCACGTTTTTTATCGTCTGCCTCAACAGTGAACCAGGGCGCTTCTGGAATGTTCGTATGAGAGAACATTGTATCTTTAGCTTTAGAGTATTCTACCCATTTGTCCCTTGACTCTAAATCCATTGGGCTCAACTTCCAACGTCTTGCAGGATCGGTTGTGCGCGATTGAAATCTTCTTTCTTGTTCCTCGTCACTTACAGAGAACCAATATTTCAAAAGTATAATTCCAGATCTAACAAGCATTCTTTCAAACTCCGGGCAGTCTTGCATGAAATCTTTATACTGATTCTCTGTGCAAAATCCCATTACATGTTCAACGCCTGCTCGGTTGTACCAGCTTCTATCGAACATTACGATTTCACCCGCTGCCGGCAAATGAGGTACATACCGCTGAAAATACCATTCTGTTTTTTCTCTATCACTTGGAGTTCCAAGTGCTACTACTCTACAACCTCTCGGGTTTAAGGGCTCTGCGATTCTTTTAATCGTCCCTCCTTTTCCCGCGGCGTCTCTTCCTTCGAAGATGATTACGATGCGGGCACCAGAGAATTTTACCCAGTATTGCATTTTAACTAATTCTAATTGTAATTTTGCAAGCTGCTTTTCGTATTTTTTACTAGAAAGTTTGGAACTTCCTTCTCCTTCGGAAGTAAATCTCTTTGTCTTCTTTTTTTTCTTTTCCTCTTTCGGTTCCGAGGTCTCCTCTGATTCGTTATTCATTTTTATTCTCCTAAAATTTTTTTTAGTGTTAAGATAATATCTCTCAAATTTCACAATATCGAATGTAAACTGGCAACTAAATATTTATTTGTTTATGCATTCTTTTGCAAATATCTTTTTACAATACGAACTTATTGTAAAAGATTGATTATATGAAGTGGAAAATTTTTGAACACAAAGATTCTTCAAAGATTGTAAAAACAATATCTCTTTGGTATTTTGTTATTTTTTTATTCTTAATAATAATTGGAATCATTGCAATTCCGTCTATCGTTCGTTTAGATGGGATTGCAAAAGATATTTATATACATCCATTTTCTGTAACTAATTCAGCGGTCGAACTTCGATATAACTTGGTTCGAATTAGAAATCTTATGTTTCAAAGTTTTTTGGTTTCTTCTGACAGACAAAAAATTAAGAAACTATCAGAGGAGGTTGAAAAATTAGATTCTCTTGTTCTACAAAATGTTTTTATCATCAAAGAAAATTTTCTTGGGGATAAGCAAAAGGTAACAGAAATTGAAAATCTTCTAGGTAAATGGAAAAATATTCGTGAATCTGAATTCCAATTTCTACTTACCGGCAATAAAGTTTCCGCTGAAAAACTTCATGTTAAAGTAGAGGAAGAAATTACTGAGTCTTTAAATATTCTAATATCCTATGTAATAAGCTTTGCAAATAATAAATTTACAAATTTCATATCTGAATCAGAAGGAATAATGAAGCGCGTTATTTTAAGTCTTCTAATCTTTATTTTTTTTGTTTTAGCTTCTGGCTTTTTTATCATTAAAAAAGTTATTCTATTGCAAGCCCAATCTGAAAAAAAGGCTAATACCGAACGAGAAGAATATTTGATTGAAGCTAGAATATTTGCCGAGCAGGAATTACAAAAAAATAAAAATAAATTAAAGATTATTGCGGATAACGTTCCTGCAAGCGTCTCAATGGTAAATGAAGATTTAGAATACCAATTTATAAATAAGCGTTTTGTAGAGATATATAAAACTTCCGAAGAAGAATGTCTTGGAAAAACAGTACAGGATATTGTAGGTAAATCTTTTTATGAAAAAGTTTGCATCAATTATGCGAGAGCTCTTCTTGGAGAAGCAGTCACTTATGAAAATATTTTTGAGTTAAAAGATGGAACTAGTAGGTATCTAGAAATAAAATATACTCCTTTTATTGAAGAAGGTAAGCAGACAGGAGTAATCATATTATCCCATGATATAACAGAAAGAAAACTTTCTGAAGTTAATTTACTTAAAGCCAAGGAAGAAGCGGAAGTAGCCAATAGGCTAAAGAGTGAATTTCTTGCCAACATGAGTCACGAAATTAGAACCCCTATGAATGCTATTCTCGGTTTCGCTGAAATACTAAATGACAAAATCGGCTCTGACCCGATTGTGAGAGATTATCTCTCAGGAATCCAGAGAAGTGGGAAAAACTTAATTAACCTCATCAATGATATTTTGGATTTAGCTAAAATTGAAGCCGGTAAATTGGATATTGTTTATTCCCCTGTTAATTTATTTTCTGTGATTCAAGATTTGAAGCAGATTTTTTCTTTGCAGACAATGCAAAAGAAGTTAAACTTTGAAATTACGATTGATGAAGAAATGCCTAGAACGCTTTTGATTGATGAACTGCGGCTAAGACAGGTTTTGTTCAATTTAATTGGAAACGCAGTGAAATTTACAGAAAGAGGAGGGATTGCAGTCAGGGTAGTTCATATACCAAAAGGTGGCGATAGTAGCTCTGTTGATCTCATAATCGAAATCCAAGATACTGGAATTGGAATACCTGCATATGAATTAGATTCAATTTTTGCACCGTTCATTCAAAAATCAGGGCAAGACGTTATGCGATTTGGTGGATCCGGTCTCGGTCTTTCCATTACCAAAAATTTAGTAGAGATGATGGGAGGAACTATTTCAGTTGAAAGCGAATTGGGAGTTGGATCAAAGTTCAGTGTATGCATTAAAGATTTGGAAATATCTTCCATGGCGCATAATGGTAAAGAAGCGGATATTGAATTAGCAAATATAGTTTTTGAAAAATCGAGAATTTTGCTTGTCGAAGATATCGAATCAAATAGAAAAGTAGTGACTGGTTTTCTTGAAAAGTTTAATTTTATTATCGTGCAAGCTGAAAATGGAAAAATTGCCTTAGATGTTTTGGAAAAAAATTCTTTTGATTTAATACTCATGGATATGCAAATGCCTGAGTTAGATGGAAGGTCTGCCTGTAAGATTATAAAAAAAGATGAGAGATACAAACATATTCCTATATTAATATTAACAGCTACAACTATAAAAGAAAATGCTGACGAAATTTTGACTTTTGCCGATGGCTATCTTTGTAAACCTATTTCAAAAATAGAACTAATCAACGAAATAGCAAAATTTCTGCCTCATAAAAGAAATGTTTCAAATCTAAAAAATATAGAGATTAGTGATATTGATTTCTTACATGCCGTTAAGGAATTTGTAAATCTAAATCCAATCAAAAAAGAATTTAAGACGGAATTAGAAAATCTTTTTCTTGAAAGCGAATTATCTAGAAAATCTCTGCAAACAAATAAATTAACTCTCTTCGTGACAAAATTAGAATCGCTGAGTGAGAAATACCAAGTAGAACCCTTGAAAAAATTTGCTGTAAACCTTTTGCGGCTAATTAAAAATTTCTCTATCCCTGAAATTTCATACCAGTTAGATTCATTTAATTCAATTTATTTAATCATAACCACAGCTACACAGGAAATATAAAATGTATACTAGTGGCAAATTCATATTAGTCGTTGCTGGCTCTTTAACGGATTCAAACTATATGTCAAGCATACTAACAAAAGAAGGTTACTTGGTGAAGATGTTATTTAAAGATTCTTTTGATCTAAGGAATCTAAACCAAAATTCTCCGGATTTAATTTTAGTTGATATGGATATAACTGATAAGAATATAAAGAGTTTATTTCGTGAGCTAGGGATGCACATTATTACAAAAGGTATTCCAATTCTATACATTAATCGTCATGGAGATTCTGAGACCGCAATGAAAGCATTACAGTATGGGTGTGACGATTTTGTGATGATGCCTACTCATGACTTAGAATTATTTACACGAATTAATACACAGCTAGAACTAAATGCTATGCGAATTCGTTTAGAATATGTGAATCTGGCTCTAGAAGAAAGTGTAATGAATAGAACCCGTGAGCTGGAAGAATCAAACCTGCGGTTACGGGTAAGTGAGGAAAGATGGCAGTATGCGCTCGAGGGAAATGGAGATGGAGTATGGGATTGGAATCTAAAGACTAACGAAGTTTTTTTTTCGAGGCGATGGAAAGAAATGCTCGGCTACAATCAAAGTGATATGTGGGATACATATGAAGAGTGGACAAGGCATATTCACCCCGATGACGTTGGGTGGGTAACGGACGTTATCCAAATGCATCTTTCAGGAAATACTTCGAGTTATGAATCAGAACATAGGGTCATTCGTAAGGATGGTGAATACATTTGGGTTCTCTCTAGAGGAAAAGTAATTAGGTCAGTGGATGGAAAACCTTCTCGAATGGTAGGAACCCACACAGACATAAGCGAGCGAAAAAAAACAGAAGCTAATTTGCAGAAAGCGAAAGCAGAAGCTGAAATTGCAAATCGATTGAAAAGTCAATTTCTGGCAAATATGAGTCATGATATTAGAACTCCAATGAATGCAATTTTAGGTTTTGCAGAAATTTTAAAAGATAAAGTAGGGGATAATTCCGAATTACTCGAATATCTTTCTGGAATTCAAAAAAGTGGAAATAACTTAATTCATTTAATTAGTGATATATTAGATATTGCTAAAATTGAAGCCGGTAGACTGGAAATTGTTTACTCTCCTGTAAACCTAAATTCTATTATCAGCGATATTAAACAAATTTTTTCAATTCAAACCGCCCAAAAGAAATTAAAATTTGAAATTACTATTGATGACAACTTACCCCGTAGTATATTTTTAGATGAACTGAGACTCAGGCAGGTATTGTTCAATGTGATTGGAAATGCTGTAAAATTTACGGAGAAAGGTGGGGTCGACGTGAATGTGCGAGGATTTTTAAAAGATAGTAATCACATCGACTTACTATTTGAGATTACTGATACGGGTATTGGAATTTCTGAGAGCGATATGGATACAATCTTCGAGCCGTTCAAGCAACAACAGGGACAAAGTAGCCATAGCGGTCTTGGACTTTCAATTGCCAAGAGACTAGTCGAAATGATGAAAGGAACAATTACTTTTCAAAGCCAAGAAGGTAAGGGCTCAAAATTTATAATTACGATTTCGGATATTGCGATAGCAAACGATCACGTTGAAAAAAAATCAGAACCAATCGTAGCTGGTGACAGTAGAAAATTTAATTCAGAAATTGAAAAATTTATTCCAATTCAAAAAGATTTGTCCGAAGTGGATAATACTGATTTGACATCGCAAGAATTTTTGGAAAAGTTTGAGGTTTTACTGGCTATGCAAAAAATTCCTAAGGAATTTATACATCACTATAAAATATGGCATTTAGATAGTGAAATTGCCCGAAAGTCATTGAATACAAATAGGCTTAAAACTTTTATCTTAGACTTAAAAACGTTAAGTGAAAGGTATAATGTAGAAGACTTTATACGTTATGCGAATTATTTGATTCAGTTGATAAACTCTTTCGCAATAGGTAAGCTTTCTATAGCCTTAGATATTTTGGAAGAGGTATACGGTCGGTTAAAGTAGATGGAAAACGTAAATTCACATATTCTAATTGTAGATGATATCGGTGAAAATCTCCAGGTTCTTGGTAATATACTGAGTAGGGAAGGATTTGATACAAGCTTTGCATTAAGCGGAAAACAAGCATTATCCATTATCGAAGACACGCTTCCTGACTTAATACTTTTAGATGTTTCTATGCCGGTTATGGATGGGTTTGAAGTTTGCAGCATTTTAAAAAGAGAGGAGAAAACCAAGAGTATCCCCGTAATATTTTTAACGGCTAAAACAGAAATAGATAATATGGTTCATGGATTTAGTTTGGGTGCAGATGACTACGTGACTAAACCTTTCAATACTCTAGAGCTCCTTGCGCGTGTTCGAGCACATGTAGATTTAAAAAAATCAAAGGATATAATTTTAGAGCAGAATAAGAAGCTGAATAATTTAGTGGAAGAACTATCTAATAATAATGTAGAACTAAATAAACTCATTGCCTCTAAAGATAAATTTTTCTCTATTATAGCTCACGACTTGAAGGGTCCTGTTGGTAATTTGAGTTCTTTTTTAAGTTTTATGACAGAGCAGTATGAAAATATTTCGAAGGAAGAATTCAAGAAAGATCTCGTTATATTGGAAAATGCTTCTATAAAAATAAGGGACTTACTAGAAAATCTCTTAACCTGGGCAAGATCGCAAAAAGGGGATATTCAGTATAAGCCGGAAAATTTTAATATCTCAAAATTAATTCAATCCAATGTTCAGTTATTTGAATCATCAGCAAATAATAAAAAAATATCTATTATAAATACAATTCCTGAAAATCTTTTCGGATTTTTCGATTATCAAATGATAACGACTGTGATGCGAAATCTAGTTAGTAATGCTCTTAAATATACAAATGATAATGGTAGTATTACAATTTCTGCAAATGAAGATGCGGGATTTATTGAAATTATGATCCAAGATACTGGTATTGGAATGAATGTGACAATAGTAGAAAATCTCTTCAAGATCGACGTTAAGCATTTCAGCACAGATGGGACGGGTGGAGAAAAAGGAACAGGGCTTGGTCTTATCCTCTGCAAAGAGTTTATTGACAAGCACTCCGGGAAAATCTGGGTAGAGAGCGAAATTGGAAAAGGGAGTAAGTTTAAATTCACAATTCCAAAACGCCGATAATTCCTTTTATTTTTTTAATAGTTTAAAGCCAATATTTCTGCCCTGTCCTTGCATCATCGCAAGGTTGATCCAGAAAAAGGCAAATTGCTCCATCAGTTGAAACTTATCATTTCCGCCAACGCTATAACATTCACTAAAGCCAGCATCAAGCGCCAACTGTCGAGTAGCCGTCTTTCCTCTTTCACTATCACCAGCCATAAATAAATCTAAAGCAGTGTTTCCGTAAGTAGGATTTTCCATGTTGTTAAAGCCAGTTGTATTAAAGCATTTTATTACATCTTTAGTTTGCGTATTTGCTAAGATTGCATCTGAGGTATTTGTAAAGCCAACGGGTCCTTTACCCATTACGATATTCATTGCATCTACAATGATTTTTCCAGATGTATCTCCTAAAGATTTGGTTACTTCTACTGCCACGGGTGCGGGAGTTGCAATTAAAATGATTTCTGCATTTTTTACTGCGTCTTCAATCGAATGGACAGATGTCTTTTCATTGGATAATAGCGATTTACCCTTAAAGGTATTTAAGTCCCCAACGCCTAAGAAAATCTCATGCCCTGCCTTTGACCATTTCGTTGCCAGGGCTCCCCCTACATTTCCGGTTCCTATGATTGCTATTTTCATTTTATTCTCCTAAAAATTTAATTTTCTAGTCATGAGTATACATGCTATTTGCCTGTATCGCAAAACTAGAACAATGAGTCATCTAAAAAAAAGACTATCTAAAATTTCCGTAAACGTAGCACGATGCTGTCAATTTAAGAGAAGATTCACGCAAAGGCGCAGAGACATTATGTTGCGCCCCAAGAGCAACATTGAGTTTAAGTTATTTTGTCTTAATGGAATAGCTAGAATGATATTAAATGCGAGGATAAATGAAGTTTTGAACACCCTTTGCGCCTTCGCGTCTTTGCGTGAACTTTCTTTTTCTCCTTAACTTGACTGCATTGAACATAGCGTGGTCTTCCCAAAATTAAAATTTCAGAAAACCGAGTCTTCTCTGTCGAACTAAAGTATAACTACTAGGTTTTTTTCTTGTTATAAATTTGCAGAATTCAAATCTGTAATAAACTAAACATTATACGTAATTAATGAATCAAGACGAAATCAAAGAACTCCTTCCGAACAGGATACTATATTCCCAAAAACATTATTTAATCATAACGGATCTGGAAGGTAATTATATCTTTGTAAATGATCTGTTTCAAAAACGATTTTCGTTTATCTCTGATAATTTTATTGGACTCTCTGTTCAGAACAGCGTTCATCCAGAAGATTTGGAAAAATGTGCCACTGCTTCCTTGGAATGCATAAACAACCCGGATGCAGTCGTAAATCTTAAAATTCGAAAACCGGATTTTGATAACAATAATGAATACTGCGAAACTGATTGGGAGTTTTCTCTTTTTACGGATAAGAATGGTAAGCCGGTTGGAATTTTATGTCTTGGTCATGATGTAACTGAATTGGAAAGACAAAGTCGAATAATCATAGAATCAGAAAATAAACTACGTGCAATCTTGGACAGCAGTTCCGAT
>JANMOF010000547.1:0-2524 GCA_031368925.1 Leptospiraceae bacterium | reverse complement strand
TAAAAATAATTCCGCTTTCGAGCTCGACACTATGTTTGCTAAATCAGGAGAGCTAGTTGTTATCCATGATTCCGATGTAGATAGAACTACAAATGGAAAAGGAATGGTAGATAGTTTGACTCTCTCAGAACTAAAGGAACTAGATGCAGCCAAACTTGCTCCAGCTAAATTCAAAGGGGAAAAAATTCCAACTTTAGACGAGGTTCTCGCAGAGTTTGGTGGCAAAACTCTAATCGATATAGAAATCAAAGCCCAAGCGCCTAAGGAAGAAGCCCAAAGAATCGGAACTGCCGTAGCAAAGCTATTAGCCGAGAAAAAAATGGAAAAACAGGTTTTTGTAACAAGCTTCAACCCATTTGTTCTCGAGACAATTAAAACGACAAACCCAGAAGTATTACGAGGACAGCTTTATTCCTCCTTTGACGATGTAAAGGAACTTGGTTGGGTTACAAAATTTGTATTGCGAAATCTTCTTTTAAATGGAAAGGCAGAACCTGATATTCTAGCTCCCCGAAAGGATATGGTAGATGCTGATTATGTGGCGAAGTACCAGGGACTTGGATATAAAATTTTCCCGTGGACAGTAAATGACCCAAAAGAAATGGAAAATTTGATAAAGCTTGGAATTGACGGTCTAATAACTGACAGACCAGATTTGGCAAATGAAATCTATACGAAGCTAAAAAACCAATAAAGTGTTTGGCAGTAAAACAACCTCTGAATACTTTACTTTTAAATCAATAATAAAGAGCAGTCATAAATGTTCCATTTAGGTAAATCCAATTCAATCATTGCATCCATTCCGCCCGAAACAATTCCTATCGTCATCATCATTGTTTCGATTGTTGCCTTTACAATTATAATTGAGAGATCCGTTTATTTTTGGAAGCTAAAGTCCATTAACCCGGAAGATTTTCGAAGAGTAAAGGATTTGCTTATAGAAAAGAAATGGGATGATGCAAAAGACTACCTTGCAACTTGTAGCAAGGGTCCGACTACAGCCATTTTACAAACCGGTATCGAATATAAACGTAGAGAATCGAAGTATTACGAAGACGAAATGAAATCAGAAGGTTACAGACAAATTTTTAAAATGGAAAAATACCTTACAGGTCTTGGAACCATTGCAACTATCGGTCCACTTCTTGGAGTATTAGGAACAGTAGTAGGTATGATTCGTTCCTTTGCAGAAGGTGCAGGTACAAAGGGTGCCGAGGTTGGAATTAGTGAGGCACTCATTACTACTGCGATGGGTTTATCTGTTTCAATTCCTGCTTATATTTTTTATAACTACTTGGTTCGCAAGAAAGAAGAAAAAATTGCCGAGATGGAAAATGTTTCTGATCAATTTATACAAGTATTTCACAGAGAAAAGATATGAAATTTAGAAGGACGATGAAAACATTCGATCGAATTGATATAACATCTCTAATTGACGTTGTATCTTTCATCGTAATTTATTTTTTAATTAATGCTACCTTAGAAAAAGGAACTAGCATTAAGATTGAATTGCCTCGCTCGTCGACAAGTTCTGCTAAAGAAAAGAACCAAGACGAATTAATCATTACTGTCAACAAAGCGGGCAAAGTATTGTTAGACCGTGATCCAGAGCCCGTCCCTCTTGATAAATTAAAAGATAAAATCATTTCCTTTCTAGGTCCGAAGAAAGGAAGAGATCCGAAAAAAAATAAAGTAATCATTCGTGGAGATGCTGGTGCGAACTATCAAACTGTTGTCAAAGTAATTGATGAAGTAAACGCTGCTGGTGTTACAAGATTTAACCTAGCGATGGTTAAAGGCACAGGCTCAAACAACACTAGCCCACCACCCGAAGAAGAAGAACAACAATAATCTAATTGCATTTGAAAGTAAAAACTGCCTTTAAACTCCTAGCCGTTATCCTGTTAGCCACACTGATTGCATTCGGTGGAAACGGTAAACTTCTCTCAGAAAGATCCATCCATATTGGCAAGGTAATTTCTGACATAAAATTTGTAGGAAATCTGAATACCGGTAAGGATGATATATTAGGCTTCATCGAAATGAGAAAAGGTGCAATCCTTACAGAGAAGCTTCTCAACAATGATTTAAAAGCGTTATTCGCTACAGGCTACTTCTATAATATTGATATTAAAGCAGATCTAGCACCTAACGGTAGTGTGATTGTAATCTTTGAATTAAAAGAGCGCCCTCGAGTAGAAGAAATAGATTTTGTTGGGGCTGACGAAGTGTTTCCATCAGACCTTCGAGATAAAATGCCTATCAAAGAAAATGAAGTAATTACTCCCGAAAAAGTAAATGCAACTAGAGAAGTTATATTAAAAAAATATAGAGATGAAGGATTCTTTCACGCTTATGTAAAATTTGAAATGGGAAAAATTAATCCAAAAACAAATTTAGTTAAGGTAAAATTTGTCATTGACGAGGGAGATGAAATTCCTGTTTCCAAAATAAACATTATAGGAACAAAGGCAATTGACCCGGGTGAAATCATGGGCTTTCTTGATCTAAAAGAAGCAGGACT
>JANMOF010000513.1:0-22921 GCA_031368925.1 Leptospiraceae bacterium | reverse complement strand
TCAAATCGCCTTTAGAAATAATAATAAAAGAAATAGTATAGAAAGTCCACCAAAAGAATTTTCAATATCTTCTAGCCCGCTTGCAATACCACTATAGATCTCACCTGATTCAGTATTCTTTTTTGTATAAGAGCCTGTCTGAAGGATATTACAGGCTCTTGGAGCTTGACTCTTATTAATAGAATAACGTCTTCTCAGACACACTCTAAGAAAGGCAATTCTATACACAGCACCAATGAATAAGTTCATATAAACATCGGCGTATAATGATTTTATAGATTACTAAATGCTTTTATAACATCATCAGGAGCTTGCACGAGTTCCACAAGCACACCTTCCGAACAAAGCGGAAACTCTTCATTACCCTTTGGGTGAATAAAACAAACATCAAATCCGCCAGCACCTTTACGAATTCCGCCTGGAGTAAAACGAACTCCCTGCTCTGTTAGCCATTTGACGCAAGCCTGCAAATCATCAATCCATAGACCGATATGATTTAATTTTGGATCATGAACCTTAGGACTTTTATTTGCATCTATCGGCATCATTAGATCGACTTCGACAGCAAAGGCTCCATTTCCGATTCGGTAAATATCTTCGTCTACGTTTTCTTTTTCGCTTTTATAAGTATGAACTTTTGTTAGTCCCATGATATCGCCCCAGAACTTGCTGAGTTTATCTTTGCTTTCATTTCCTATTGCAACTTGTTGAATTCCTAAAACTTTAAATGGTCTCATTTATAATTACTCCTAAGATTAATTTTTTTCAAATAGCTAAGATTGCAAGAGAATTTGTTTTGATTCAATTTGACTAGTAAATTAATAAAATTGACAGTTAAATTCTCTATTTAGATTATAGAATTTAATGAAAATATTTTTAGGTAGGTCGAGCTTCGGCACGACAAAGAAAAGTGTATTAGTTTTGATTTGCCTTTTCTTTGTCCTTTGTGGTTACGCAGATAAGCCTAACAAAAATGACTTAATAAGAAAATGTAAAAAAAACATATTGAACAAACGCATTCAGCTGTTCATAATTTCTCCCCCAACATCGAATGCAAAACTAAATTTAGATGCTCTTTACATTATGTTATACTTAGATTTTAAAATATGCGAGAAAAAAGATTATACAATTTCAAGAGACTAACATTGAGATTTGATAATCTTCATACATACTTATTAAAAATGTTACCAGTTTCATAGAATAAAAAAATGTCACTCAAATCGTTATTACTAAATTACTGTTATTATTTATCCGGTTTTACACTAAGCTTTTTTTTCGAATAATGATTAACTTTAAAATTTTATCATGAAATTCTTTATTATTCCAGTCAGTATTCTCCTTGCTATTGAATCTTGCATAACAGTTATACCTAAACTGAGAGAGACTAATAAGCATTATGTGATAGCTCCGTTTCAAGTAGAACTAAAAGAAACACCTTCAGAGAAATCTAAAACAATTCAAAAAATAAATCCATACCAGGAAATAGAATTAAACAGCATTGAAAAAGAAGAAATCGTTTTAGAGAAATATGGCTCTTCTCCCTGGGCTAAGATTACCTATGGAATTTCGCAGGGGTATATTCCTTATTACTTCGTCGAAGACAAATTCGAATACATCAAACTAAAATCGGAAGCATTTAATGGACTTGTGCTTAGAGAAAGTCCTGCCAAGTCAGCAAAGAAAATTGCTGTTATCCCCTTACTAGATGAAATGGAATTTTTAGAAAGAACAGATAAGAAAGAAAAAATTTCTAGATTCAATAGCTATTGGATTAAAGTAAAATATAAAGATAATATTGGTTATGTTTATTCTGGTTATACAAATTATGAATTTCAGGATAACTTTATTTCACCTCCAATTCCCGAAGTAAGTAAAAGCAGATATACAAAGTTCAAAGCAAGATTACCTCGAATGAAAAAGCATAACTTAGTTGATCTTCAGTTGTATTAGCAAATAGGAAAAAAAGAGGCAGATTGCTCAAATGAATTTCAAAAAACTTTGTATTTTGAAATTCAAAATAAAATATTCCAGATACCACCGAATCCAATTTTTGTAAAGGTGAGCGATTCCAGAGAAGAAGAATTATTTTTAAATACAGTTTTGAAACTAAATTTTCCGTTACAGAACGTAGCTTTCATTCAATCATATAGCATAGAAGGTTGCTGGGGAGGTTTACGGGAATATAAGTTAATTTTTGCTTCGAAAGATAAATTATTTATAATTAACTTTTATAAAAATAATGGGCGACCTGCCTGCTGGAGCTATCCTTCTTGGGGTCCAGATGTACTGAAGTATTTTTCTGAGACTAGATATTTAACCGCACCAAAGGCATTGTTTTTTTCTATTAAAGTTCCAAGTTGTATATTCCAAGATTCAGAAACTGAACCAAAACAAGTTGAGCGTGAAGGTACTGACGTGGCTAATGAAATATTTGCGCGCATTGATTTATCGGGTGACAAGCCCAAACAGACGATTTATTACAACCGAGGAATTCCGAATAAATTTTTAAATGAATGGAACCAAGCAAAGGTTGCGGTCGATTAAATAAGTCAATCGAACATTAAACATTTGTAGTTCTCGACTATCGCTCGAACTGACGCGATGCTAGCTAATTTTTCAACAAGTCTAATCTCACTCCGGCTTAATACCATACTGTTTCATGACAGATAAAATTTCTTCTGAATCGGAAAGTTTGTCGACGTTCATTTCGATTACTTCGGATGATTTGATCGTAAAGCTAGTTTCGTTCTCGGTTAGATTTAGAATTCCGATTTTATCTCCAAGCAAATCAAGGGTTGAATAGACGCGAATACCGTTTACATCTAAATAGCCGCTCTTATTCGCTACCGGTTTTCTATTTGCTTCGTCTCCATAAATTACGATGAACTTTTTATCCATAGAGGCAAGCCTGGCTGCTTCTTCTGTGGTTCCATGAAGCAGTATAATGTAAGTATCCGCACTTACTTCTTGGGAGGAAAGTAGATCACGAATAGTTGAGTCAATGCTTTTAATTATGAACTTTTTTTTTAAATTTCCTGAAAGAGTATATTGAATCGTTGGACTAGTCAAAGAAATAATTCCAATCTTCTTATTTCCTTTTTTTAGATACTTTATAGGCTTTCCGATTTTAGTAGAGCCGAAAAAGTTCTTAATAAACACATTCGAGGATTGTAGCGGATAACGGTCTAATTCCACTATAGGAATAATTTCTTCCTGTAAATCATTGGTTCCAAAGCCAACAGAAGCATAACCCATTTTCTGGAAGGAATGAAAGATTGCTTCTGCTTTATTCTTTGGACTTTTTACATCTAAAGAATTTCCAGTATCAACCAGTATGTCCTTCGAAGGGTTAATTCCTCTTTGCTTAAAAAAACTTGCTCGCTTCGCAAGTCCGACAGAAAATTTTAATCCACAAACACAGGAATACAAATTTCCAGTGAGCGAAGAGCTATAGATAATACGAAAATCCTCTGCGTGGATTTGGAAGGACATAAATAAAAATAATATAAGGAATAGATTAATTCTTTTTGAAATCATAATTATGTAATCATTGAAAGGAAGCGATTTACTTTGTCATTCCCGAAATTTGTCCCCGAAATCTTTTATCGGGGACCTAGTCGGGAATCTCATTACAATAAATGCAAACATTGAAACCATCTAAATTGTCCTAACAACAATAGACCCCCGACAGAAAATTTCGGGGGTGACAGTGACAATCCTTTATCTGTGTTCATCCGTGGTAGAATCTTTTTCTTCCTTAAAAAGCCTATCTTTAAACTTTGCATACAAGAAGCTGGCTACTACGAATAAGCCGCCGATAGAAATTAGAACTAGAACGCGAGTATTTTCTTTTAAGTTTTGTAAATCCCAGAAGCCAATCTTTACAACGGCTAATGCTATTAGTCCGATGCCGGCATAACGAATGAGAGGCTGGCTTCTAAATACTCCGTAGCCAATAAATGCCATTGCTTCTATTGTCCAAATCAAACTCCACCAGCGAATATCAACTACTGTCATCGTAAGTAAAATAAATTCCAGAAATAGAATCAGTGTAACAATGCGCTCGAAGCTGTATTTTTCTTGTTTGAATCCAGCCTGTAAGGCTTTATAGTTTTCAGCATCCTTAACTCCGCGGAGAAGTAAAAATAAAGTAAATAGACCAAGAGCAAAATTTTTATAATTCATTTCTTCTAAGACACTTGGTTTATCGGAAAATATAAAATATAGAAAACTAAACATGGTAAGTAGTAGCGGATAATAGTATAATTTCTCAATCTCTTTAATTCCAAATCTAGAAAGTAAAATGCTATTAGCATAAACTAGAACTGCAAAAAGTAAGACTGCATACTCTAAAGAAGCAGTAATATGAATCGACCAGAATAAAATCGACGAAGCTAAAATATAATAAATATAACGATCTCTTTGTTTCGTATCATTCCAAAAAATATAAATAGATTGTAATACGGATAATAATGAATAACCAGCAATCAACGCGATTTCTTTATAATCAGAAATCTTTCCTGAACTTGGAAAACCTGTATGATGCAAGAAAAATAAAACCGTGATGCCTAAAGTAATATAAGAATATTCATAAAACTTATCCACTTTAAACTTAAATAGAAATCCTAGATGTCCTAAATGTAAAACAGAAAATGCGATCGGACGATATTCATTCGGAACTACAATAATGATGAAGCAGATACTTGCAAGTAGACTCTGAACATAAGAAAGAACTCTAGGTAGAGAATTATTTACAAGCTGAAAAGAAAGACCTGTAGCAAATAAAGAAGAAACTGTATAAGTAACTAAATTCATATGCTCATAAATTCCTTCCGGCGATTCTTTACGGACAATCATTCCGCCGACTCCTAGAATCAAGCTGAACCAACTCAGAAGCAATGAATTATAAACACAAAACTCGTCTTTTAGTTTTATGTAAGAACCAATTAGAGCCAAATAATAAATAGCCGCTAGGGAAAGAAGGTATGGTTCTTTGATTAAAATATTTCCACACATCATCGCGGTGAGTGTAGTAGCCGAAATCAAAATAGGGGAGATAATTTTCCTAGACTCTTGCGCTAAATTTAGTTTATCCTGAAACCAAAGAATTCCAATTCCAGAACTCCAAAATACAAATAAGTTTCCAATCGCAATCCAGGCAAAGGAATTCAATTCCTCACCACGATTCTCGTTGAAAATTCCGTAGCGATAAATACCGACCAAGAAGGCAATGCAGAATAAAGAAATACTTTGCTTAATTCCTTGCGCATATTTCTTTTGTAGCAGTATACCAATATAAGCCGCAACCAAAATACAAGCTGTATGATAATAGGCTGAAACTTCATTTAAGAAAAGTCCGACAATAGTAATTGCTCCCACCCAGAGAAATATTTCTGCATTTAAGAAAATATTTTTTAAATAAAAGGAAAACTGTGGAAGTCGATGACGCGCAGTCTTACCTTCCATGCAATACCGACTGATAAGAGATTTTTCCCTTGCAAAGTAGTAATGAATTCCATTTCCAATAAGTATCAACGAAAACGAAATAATTTCATGAATCTGGTTTGGAATTTTACTGGATTGAAAGAGTAACTCAATAGAAATTAAAAGACTAAGAGCCGTTAGACCCGCAGACGAATAATACAAATTTCTATTTCTAAAATGAACCGCTAAGTATAAAACAAGTCCGCTGGCAGGAATAATTACGTAAGCCTGATATGGTTTTTGGATTAAGTAAAAGGAAAACAAAAATAAAGTAAGGCTTGCTAAAAACCCAAAGCTATTATAAGCGAATTTATCAATCGAAGTCCAAACAGGTCTATAGTTACGGAGAAATGGAATTAGCCCATAAAAACTTACAAGCATAAAAATATAAATCATCCCGCGGTTCATGTCAAATGTAAGTAGCGGATAAGCAATCGTAGACGAATAGAAAAAATCACTATATGGTAATGTAAAGAATTTTCCGAGGTTTAAAAGTAAAACAAGGTAACCCATATTTTTCAGATAAGACTCTTTATATAAGAATCCCAGAACGATAAGCATTGTCCCTTCCATAAGCCAGCCAAATACATGTCCATAATCGCTAAACTTCGCAGGAACGGCGAGGGTAATAAGAGATATTCCCAAGATGATACTGGACTTCCACAAAAACTCTCGACCAAATTTTCTCCCTGCAAACGCTCCGAGCAAGTAAAGAGTTCCCATACTCATATTGAGAGTGAAGGGTCCCCACTCGGTCGGCTCGGGACGAACATGACCAAGCATTATAAAAAACGAAAATGCATTTACAATATTAATCGCAGAGCAAATTCGCTCACTCTTCTTATCTTCAATCTTCATAGTGAAAGTAGAAATGAAAAAGATAATCCAAAAGAATAATAAATACAAGATTGATTCGAGATAGTAATTTTGACCTGTTTCCGAAACTCTAAGCAAATATCCTTCCGCAGTCCGGGGAAGTCCATTCGCATACAGCCAATAGTTTGCATAGGAAGCGAGTATTCCCACTCCAGTCAAATACTTCCAGCGCATAACAGTCATAATTCCAATAAGGCTCACCGAAAGAATTGCTACGCTTATCATAGAGAAGTAATTAAAGTCTGCTTTTTCGTTTATCGAAATCGTAAGAAAACCTAGAAAATAAGCGAATGATGTCAGGGCTTCCATCTTATAACGCAGGCTCGCGCCAATAACAACACCCGAAGCTAGTAATAAGAGGATAAATCCAAGTAGCCCCTGTTCTGGTTTTAGAATACGCGTAGCTTCAATATTATACGAAGCATACACAGTAAAATAAAAAACAGCGAACGAAGAAGCAATCATTCCTAATCCAAAAATAGAATAGGATTTATTTTTATAAAGCCTATCGCCACCTACAAATACGCCTGCGGATAATAGCAACATGCCAATAATCTTCGTATAAGGACCAATCCAATCATAAGCAAGACGCAAGAAGAAGCTAAATCCAACTACTAATAAAAGTAACCCGATTTTATTGAGTAAGTTCACTCCAACAAATTCTTCTACCGGGATATTTCCAATTTTACTTTTTACCCAATTCTTCAAGTCATCGAAAATGTCTGGCGGAGCTTCAGTTGGAATTGTTGGCTTTTGGATAATAGGTCTTGCTATTGACTCAGGAGATTTTACGGAGGCTTTTATTTCTTCTTTCTTAATGGGGGTATTCGTTGTTAGACTCGGACGAATGATTTCAACGCGTGGTGTTATAATCTTCGGTGTAACCGGCTGTGTTGTTTCTGGTTGCTTTGATTCGAGTTCAGGAATTGGATGACTAGAAACTATTTCGTGCGAACCAGTAATCGGCTCGGTTAACTCTTCTTCTAAAGTAGTATCTATTATGAATTGTTCCCTCCCCGGTTTCTCTATTTTCTGAACATATGAATTGACCTTCGACTTTAGATGATTTAATTCTCCCTGTAAATTTCCAATTTTATTTTCAATGGATTCAATTTCGGAATAAATTTTCCCTAAATCATCTTTTTCTTGCGGCATAACCTTTTACAACTTAGTAGCAAATCGTCGCGGTTGACCACGACGCTCAGGGTGAGTAGTTAAAAAATAAACTCGTTTCTCTAATTCTTCGGTTAGCATCTTAGCAGCTTTCTTTTCTGGTTCTTTTGGGAAAGCTTCTGGTAGAACAGGAACTCCAATATTATACTTAATGAGGGTATTTCTTGTTTGCCCCGAAAGAATTGCCTTTGGTGTAGACATATTCCATGCGCCTGAAATTCCACTCGGAATAATAGGAACGTTTGCGCGAATTGCAATTTTAGCCGCCATTGCTTTAAAAGGTCCCATGACTCCACTCTGAGTTCTAGTCCCTTCTGGAAAGATAGATAAAATTTCGCCGGACTTTAAAATAGAAACCATATAGTTTTCTAATTCTTCATAATAGGCTACTGCTGATTTTGCGTCCTCTCCGTGAAAATTACGGATAACGGGCATTCCGCCCCATTTTTGCATTTGATGAGAATAAATATCCCCAAGAGTATTTAGAGATTTTTCAAGACCTTCTTTGATGAAATTTAAACCGGGAGCATTTAAAAGAGAATTTTCTGCATTCATCATTTTAATTAGCGCATCTTGAGGATTAAAGACTTCATTTTTTCCAAGCATAACCACTTTACGATTTAGATAGAGGCTAACAACTGGAATATCAAGCGAGTCCGTATGATTGCAAATCAAAACAGCACCACCTTTCTCGGGAACATGCTCCGTTCCAGTAACTTCTACGCGATAAACAAGCTCCATTAGCGTCTTAATTATCGTAGCTGGGACTTCTCTCGGTATAAAAAAAGGCTCTAAAAATTTTGTAATTTCTTCCATTTGATTCTCACTCTTTAGCACAGTGTAAATTCAATAGCATAATTTATAAAGTAATTTTTTGGTTGGATTCTTTTCAATTTATGGCTTTACTAAAATTTTTCTAGTTATTTACTTGAATATATGGAAGCTGAGAAAAAGGCATTTATCACAACCGAAGAGTATTTAAAAATCGAGCGCGCAGCAAAGACTAAAAGTGAATACTTTAACGGGGAAATGTTTGCGATGGCGGGTGCTACTCGTAACCACCAAGTCATTTGTGATAATATAATGTTTTCACTCAAGAATCAATTTAAGAACAAGCCATGCATTATTGCTTTTGGCGGTGACCTAAGAGTTAAGGTTAATAAATCTGGGCTTTACACTTATCCCGATATTAGCGCCCTTTGCGGCAAAGTCTTGTAAGTCGTTATATTTAAAAAAAATCATCCACGGCGACAATCAGGAAGCACTCAAGGCTTCCTCCTGAATATGAGGGTAAGGTCAAATGCATCGCAATCGACTCTCCGTATAACACTGCAAATGAAAAGTAAATTAAAGGAAAAAAATAAAATTGCACTCATTGGATTATTGTCCATATTCAGGATCTTTTTTACTATTCTATTTTAAAACTCATCTCTGGTAGAGGCTTATCCTTATACTCTTCTCGAATTCTTCGTAGAATGGATGCATTTACCTGCCCGGGAGCCCTTGGTTTTCCGATACAACTGTAAGTGGCAAAAGATCCAAATCTATCACCGAATACACGGGAGTAAACGCCGATTTCTCCCATGGCAATACCAATCACTCGATATGTTTTTGATATTGTATTTAAGTCTTTTAGAAATATTTCTAGTTCGGAAATATCTTTTGGACTAACAGCAAATTTGTAGATACAATTCGGACTTTGCTTTTTAGAAATCCAATTTAGCATTCCTTCCTTATTTACTGACTTTGAAAAGTTATGATAGGAGTAAATTAGCGTATACCCACAATCCTGAACAGAATCAAAGATAGATTTTTCTTGGTCGATTTCAATATCTAAATAATTTTCTTCTGAGTTAAATTCTTGAAGTAATTCAGAAATCTCTTCATATACTAACTTTGTGCTCATTGACTCACTTGAATCTTTCGGGTTTCGATACGTGAATAAAACCGGTTTTGCAAGTTCTTTTAGGATGGGGAGTAATTTCCCTTTTATAAAAGAAATGTCTAAAAGATCCAAGCGGATTTCTAAAATATCCGCTTCTTTAATTGAAGGATTCTTATAATCCTTTAGTTCTTCTTCCCCGAGAGTGATTATTATTCTATAGTTCATTATATGGATTTTCCGCAACAATAAAACATCCTTACTTTATGTAAAGAAAGAAGGTAATACAATCAAAGAGCCCTGCGATGCAACTTGTTATGAACAATAATATCAACTATGATATTTCTGCTTATCAGCAATGATAGTCGCTACTACTGAGGGATCGGCTAATGTGGATATGTCGCCTAGACCATCAAATTCATTAGCTGCAATCTTACGTAAGATTCGACGCATGATTTTTCCGGAACGAGTTTTCGGAAGGCTTGGTGCCCAGTGAATTACATCGGGTCTTGCAATTTTACTAATCATTTTTTCTACAGTTGCTAATAATTCTTTTTTAAGTTCATCGTTTGTAGTAATCCCATTTTTAACTGTTACGTAAACGTAAATTCCTTGTCCTTTGATGTCATGCGGATAACCAACGACTGCCGCCTCTGCTACGGATTTGTGAGCTACGAGAGCGCTTTCAATTTCCGCTGTTCCGATTCTATGACCGGAAACGTTCAAAACATCATCCACGCGACCGGTAATCCAGTAGTAACCGTCTTTGTCCCTGCGTGCCCCATCTCCTGTAAAATACAATCCTTTGAACTGAGAAAAATAAGTAGCCTTAAAGCGCTTTGGATCTCCATAGACACCGCGCATCATGGAGGGCCAGGGAGATTCGATACAGAGATTTCCACTCACTTCGCCTTTGTCTGTAATTTTTTTTCCTTCGTTGTCCACGAGGATTGGTTTGATTCCAAAGAAAGGAAGTGTCGCAGAACCGGGCTTAGTCGCAATCGCGCCAGGAAGTGGAGAAATTAAAATAGATCCTGTTTCTGTTTGCCAGTAGGTATCGACTATTGGGCATTTGCCTTTCCCGATATTTTTATTATACCACTCCCATGCTTCTGGATTGATTGGCTCGCCTACTGTTCCGAGGAGTCGAAGAGATTTGAGGGAATGTTTCTCGATATGGGAAGTTCCTTCTTTGGCTAACGCGCGTATGGCGGTGGGAGCTGTGTAAAATACGTTTACGCTGTATTTGTCAATGACTTCCCAAAAGCGTCCTGGGTTTGGAAATGTAGGAACGCCTTCGAACATGATAGATGTTGCCCCATTAGAAAGAGGTCCATACAAGATGTAGCTATGTCCTGTTATCCACCCAATATCTGCTGTGCACCAGAATGTATCTTCGGGCTTGTGATCGAACACATAGTGAAATGTTAAATGTGCGCCGAGCAGGTAACCAGCCGTAGTATGCAAAACCCCTTTTGGTTTTCCAGTTGAGCCTGAGGTATATAAAATAAAGAGGGGATCTTCTGCATCTGCCTTATAAGGCTCACAAACACTGGAAGCATTTTTCATAAGATAGTGCCACCAGTGGTCTCTTCCTTCATGCCAATTCAAATCCCCTTCCATTCCTGTGCGCTTAACAACGATTACGTTCTTAATTCTAGTTTCAGATTTTTCTAATGCGAGATCAATGTTCTTTTTGATGTCGATGAATTTTCCACCGCGATAACCACCATCGGACGTAATAATCAAGCTGGGTTTACAATCATCAATTCTTCCAATCAATGACTCAGGAGAAAATCCACCAAATACGATAGAATGAATTGCGCCGATACGTGTGCAAGCAAGGGCAGAAATGGCAAGCTCTGGAATCATTGGGAGATAGATAATGACTCTGTCTCCTTTCTTTACTCCGTGTGATTTTAGAACATTTGCGAATTTACAGACTTCTCTGTGTAATTCTTGATACGTTAGAGTTTTTGATTCTTCCCCGCTGTCACTTTCCCAAATGATGGCAGCTTTATTTTTTAGAGAAGAATCCAGGTGACGGTCAAGGCAATTGTAGGATACATTTAATTTGCCGCCTTCAAACCATTTTACTTTTCCTTCTGCAAAGGTGTCAGTTAAAATTTTCTTTGGTGGGCTAAACCATGTTAGGCGCTCTGCTTGCTTTTTCCAAAAGGTTTGTGGAGATTTAATGGATTCATTGTATAATTTCTGGTAGTCTTTAAAATTGAGATTTGTGGATTTCGTAAACTCTTTTGACGGTTGTAAAATTCTTTCTTTTGCCATTTGTCTAACCTTTCATTTTGATATTGGAATAAAGCTCTAATTCAAAATCAGTTTTTTGCTTCCATCTGTCAAGAGTAGAATTTTTCTTCAAAAAATTGCGCTAGGACAAAAAAAGAAATTCACAGAATAAGGGCTTCGAAATCTCATACTACCAATGGTAATTAATGTATGACTCTTAAGAGTAAAGAAACCGAAAAGCAATCCTCCCCTCCATCCCAATCCTTTTTATCCTCCGTTGGTTCCCTTGCGTTTATTATCATTTTGGTTTTTGCTTTTAAATCATCTATCTTAGATGCAAATAATATTCCTTCCGGCTCCATGATTCCAACTCTGAAGATTGGAGATTTTTTGTTTGTAAATAAAATGCGTTATTCGCTAAGAATGCCATTTACTGAAAAGGAACTTTATCGCTTTGACGATCCTAAACGCGGTGATATTGTAACGTTTGCTCCACCTAATCGTGATAAAATTCGTGCACTCTTAATTGCTCTCGGTTTAAGTCCTGAATTGTCCGCCTATATTCCACCTGCAATTGAGGAAAATTATATCGAGACAAATGCTCCTCAGAAATATTTTGGACTTGGAAATATGTTTTCAAAACGTTTTGTAAAACGTGTCATTGGTTTACCGGGTGATTCAATTCGTTTGAGCCAGGCACAAATGAAAGCAAATCGTGGGGATACAGTTAGTTATACATTTATCGAATACAAAGAGAAAGGTGCGAATAGTTTTACAAACTACAATCCGCAAATTCAGCCGACTGAGAAAGAGCTTTCTGATTTAGATAATGTAAATGCTATAGGCAAATCCTTGTTTGTCGAAAACAAAAGAGACTTCAAGCATTTTACTATCGAAGGCTCGCATGTAGGAAGTTATACTTTTTTTGAACATTGCTCTCGTAATGGTGGAGTTTGCAAAATTCCAGAAGGCTATTACATGGTCATGGGGGATAACAGGGATGATTCGAGTGATTCCCGTTTCTGGGGACTTGTCAAGCGTGAGGATATTCTTGGTAAGGCGCTGATTATTTATTTTTCTATTAATTGGAAAGACTACACTTGTATGTATAAAAGTAGTTCAGAAAACACTGAATCTGATCCATACCATGAGGAACGATACGAGAACGAAGAATTATTTAAGCACTGCCATGTATCAGAAATTGACAGGTCTATGATGAACGAAAGTTTACTCGGTTGGCTTGACAGAACTTTACGCTATCGTATTTGGCGTATGGATATTCGTTGGAAGCGCATTGGTCGCATTTTAGAGTGAACCTCTGGGAACTGTCTAGTTTAGGTATTGAGTTTGCCTTCATCTTTGTGGGCTCTGTTCTACTTGGAAATTACATTGATGAAAAAATAGATACATCTCCTTGGGGGCTAATGCTATTTGCCGTAGCTGGATTTTCGTTTGCAATTTACTACATCGTTTACCGTGCAAACAAAGTTAATTCTGATGATGAGAAGTAATTTTTTCTTGACTTAAGTATCCACAGTGGTTTATAACTATAGATACAACTGGAGATATCCGTGAGACTAAGAATTCTAGTATTAATTTTGATTATTTTGTATACATCATTTAATTGCAAGAAAGGGGATAGGATTAATCAAGATACTGATCGAGCTTTCTTCCTTGCTCAACTTGCTAAAAGTGGTACTGCTCAAACTACAGTGGCTACTATATGGAATGCATCTGATACAAATGATGAAACAATTAGGTCTACTGTTTTTGCTCTAGGTAAATTTTGGACTGTGGGTGATCGTTACATTGCTTCTTCCGAAAATGGAAAGAGTAGGACGATTGTATTTACAGTTCCTACTGGATTTGAATTTTACGATATTAAGTTTATAAATAATACTTTAATTGCTGTCGGAGGAAATAGCAGCACAGCTGATTCTGCCGCAGTCTATACTTCCACAAATGGAACTACTTGGTCTAAAGTCTCAAATACAATAACGAATGTAAGAATTTTTACAACTATTTCCGGAAATTCGTCTTTGTATATTGCGACTGGTTATACCTATTCTTCCTATATGCTTAGAGCCATCTCTACTGACTTGATAACTTGGACTATTATTACTGATTTATCGAACGACAATTTTTATGACTATAGAACTAGTTTACGTCCATTCAGTCTGTTAACTCAAAATGGTGCAGGATACATTTTAGGAAAATCAGGCAATATTAATTTTTGTGCCTCAAGTTGTAGTTCATCGGCTAATTGGAGTGTTAGCACAGATACAGGAATAGGTTCTTTTAGTGGTATTGTTGAAAAAAATGGCGTCGTAATTGCATTTGCTGCTGTCTCGGGAATTAACCCCACAAGTTCTCATTTATTTAAAACAACGAGTGGTAGTGCCTTAGTAAAAGTTACGACTACAAATTGTTTAGTTAACGGATTACAGGTATTAGACGACCGATTTGTTGCAGTATGTATACCTGCGGATAATTCAAGTTATTTTTATTCATCAGAAGATGGTGTAACCTGGCAGTCTTCTAAGGGCAAGCCAAGTGGTTTGAATAATCCACCCACAAAAATTGTTCAAGGAAATAACTTTTATTTTGGTATTTCGAATGGCGGAAATTACTATTCTAGTAGCTCCATTTCATATTAAATATATTTTATGATCCAATCCAACTATTCTGTTATAGAAGTACAGCTAACTCATATTACTCTCATACTGCCATTGTTTAACAAGTATAGGAAATTCTATCAAGTAGAAGATAAGCCAGAAGAAGCAGAAGCATTTCTTCGTGATCGAATAGAAAAGAACGAATCAAAAATTTTTCTAGCAATGCAAGGTGATATTTCTATTGGCTTTACACAATTATATCCATCTTTTTCCTCGCTCTCAATGAAAAGAGTTTGGATATTGAATGATTTGTATGTAGACGAAGCCTATCGTAAGCACGGCGTGGGTAAAATGCTATTAGACGCAGCAAAAGAATTTGCCGTTCAAACAAATAGCAAAGGTCTTACTCTGTCAACCGGAATCGAAAACGAAACCGCGCAAAGTCTATATGAAAAATATGGATTCATTCGAAACGAACATTTCTACGAATACTTTTTGTTTTTCTGATGTCACCCCCATTATGTTGCGACCGAAGGAAGCAACGCTTACGCTATTGAGTTTCGTTTTCTATCGGGGGTCTCAAGAAATACAGATTCCCACTGAAAATTTCGGGAATGACACAATAAACATCATTTTTAATCGTATAAATTTATTGCATCGTTTGACAATATATAATGAGAGGAGAGTCTATGACGCTAGAAGAAAACAAACAAATCATTCGAAATTATTTTGAATTAATCAACAAGAAAGAAACAGCAAAGGCATTTGAACTACTCAGCGAAGACTTGCATTGGTGGATTGCAGGGACTACGAAAGCTTCTGGGAATAAAGACAAGCGAATGATAAGTCTGGGATTTAAAATGATCCACCGTGGATTCGAAGGATTTCATTTTATTTTGCATGAGATGACTGCTGAGGATAACCGCGTTTCTCTTGTAGCTGAATCAAAAGGCAAACATTCCAGCGGAAGGCTATACAATAATCATTACCATTTTCTTTTTACAATTGCAGATGGAAAAATTTCTAAAGTAAAAGAATACTTCGATACCGAGTACGCCACATGGATCGAGAAAGGTTAATTCATAGTATCCGATTCAACCTTACCATCGCTTAGATAAATTGTCCTTTGGGCTAATTTGGCGTAACCAGCATCGTGTGTTACCATTAGAATCGTAGTTTTGTAATCTTGGTTTACTTTTTGAAATAGCTTAAGAACTTTTTCCCCATTCGTTGAATCTAAGTTACCTGTCGGTTCGTCAGCAAATATATATTCCGGGCGCATAATAAGAGCACGCGCAATTGCGACTCGCTGTGATTCTCCACCAGAAATCTGTCCCGGTGTTTTATTGGCGCAGTGGGAAAGAGAAAAATCTTCCAGAATCTTTCTCGCTTCTTCCTCTTTGACTTTGTGTAAATTTGTTTTGCGCGCAGGCATAAGAACATTTTCTAATACAGTAATTTCCGGAAGTAGATAATGAAATTGAAATACAAATCCCATTTTGAAATTTCGAAATTGGTTTAGTTGCGTTTCGGGCATATCGTGAATACTCTCTCCAGAAAATAAAACCCTTCCAGAAGTAATCTTATCTAATCCACTTAAGGTATAGAGTAATGTCGATTTGCCTGAGCCGGATCTACCCGTGACAGAAACAAATTGTCCTTTTGGAATTTTAAAATCAATCGCTTTTAAAACCTCAAGAGGTGGATTTCCAAAAGAACGATTTAATGAATTGCATTCAATACCAGTATACATCAAGAACCTCGTATGATATCAATCGGAGAAATTTTTGCTGCCGCACGGGCGGGAATCATGCTAGAAATAAGAGAGGCAATAATTGCAAAAACCATACCCTTGATATATATATAAATATTATAGGAGATAAGTAAGTTTGACATTCCTGTTGCTAAATTTTTTCCCTTAAAAACTTCAATAGTGCCTAAATATTTACACAAGAAAAAACCAAATATGGATCCGGAAATAGCCCCGCTTACCCCGAGGATAATTCCCTGTACTAAGAATAAAACAATTATATCAGACTCTTCATATCCAATCGAGCGCAAAATAGCAATATCCCTCTTCTTTCCACTTACGACCATGTTTAGAATATTATAAATTCCAAAGGATATGATTAACATTATTACGACCGTAATCGTATTGCGGATAATATCCTGCATTTTAAAAATTGACATTATACTTTCATTAGCCTGATCCCAACTCTCTACTTTATCTCGAGTAAATTGAGACCAGTCCTCTGCAATCTCTTTTGCTCGACTAACATCCGTTACCCGGATTACAATATCTGAAATTTCGCTCGGAGATTCAGTTATTCTCTGTAGGGTTGTAAGGGAGGTGAAGCAAAGAGAATCATCTATCATCTTATTTCCTGTCTGGATAATCCCAATAACCTTCAAAAAAGAAATCTGTTTTCCTGGAATGCCAACTTGCACTACATCATTTAGCATTACTCCCATCTTGGTTTGTAAATTTGCACCAATGATAGCCAGTGAATCTCCTTCTCCTAAATTTTTTAGAGTGCCACCGGCTACTATGTATTTATCTGTATTCGTAATCAAGGCTTGAGTTTCCGGTCGAACACCAATAATCTTTGCGGGAAATAGTAATTTACCTCTTAAAAAAGTAATCTGACGGACAAGCTGGGGAGAATAAGCTACAATTTCTGGATCTTTTTGTAATTTTTCATACAACCATTGAATATTATCTAAGCGGCTATTGTCTGTTTTCCCTGAAGGAGGCTTTATCCACTTGATTGTTGAATCTGGAAAAAAAATATTGTTAAACATATCCTCTGAAATCAACTCATCTCTAGGAGAAATTCTAATCTGTGCATCATTGTTAACTAGCTGCTCAATGATGTATTCTCTAAATCCAAACATGATACCGGAAAATGCAATGTAACCGGCGGTGCCAATTACGATGGCAATAAAAGTAAGAATAGTTTGCTGTGGTCTGGCTAAAAGTTGCCTGAGTGCAAGGAAGATCATTTCTCTTTACCAATCAAAATTTCATCTTCCACTAAAATTTGTTTGTCAAGGATTTCAGCCAACTCGCCATTAACCGCTCCTATCTTTACATTAAGAGTCGTTGGCTTTCCATCTCTTAGGATTCGAATTTGTCCCCGGTGAATTGAACTTACTGGAACAAGCATTGCATTTTCTCTTCTCTCTACTTCTATGGCAACGTCAGCTGTCATCCCAGGAAGAATTCCAGAAGGTAGAGCTTCCGTTTCTAGCCTTACAAGGAATTGTCCATCGGATGGATAAATCTTTTGCACAGTTCCATTAATTTTTGTCCCTCTTAAATTTTCAAAACTCAGTTCTGCTTTTTGTCCTTTCTTAATTCTAAGGGCAGATGATTGATCTAGTGAAATCTGAATGAATGTCTTTGTTAAATCCATAACGGTTAACACGGGTATGCCGGGCATCACTGTTTCCCCTTTATCTAGATAAATACGAGTAACCGTTCCGCGAATAGGAGAAGCAAGAGTAGACGATTCGGTGACAATTAACTTTTGCCCTTTCTGGACAATGTCGCCCTCTGTTACTAAAAATTGCGTTATACCGGAAGTGATTCCTAATTTTAAATTAAAAACGTCATCTGATTTCACTGTCCCGAGTGCATAGATGGCTTCGACAATAGAACCGACTTTGGGCTTCACTACGTTAGGCTTTTTAAAGAAAAAACCATATCCTAAAATTACCGCCACAATAAGGGCAACACCTGCAATTATAAAAAGATTTCGTTTATTCATAAACTTCTAATCCCCTCACACTAATTTAAAAAATACAGCTCATTGTGTGAATCTTTTTATTTCCTGTTTATAAAGAATAGGAATGATAATTGTCATATCTACCAAACGACAAAACTCTAATGAAGATTTGTAAAAAATCGGATTTATATTTTAATGCTTCTTGACACACCTATAATTCCTTCCGATTATAACAGGTCGTGGTAATACAATTTTCGTGGTGGAGAGATTATGAGTAATTTAAAATTATTTGAAAATACAAAAGTTCGGGCTGTTTGGAATGGCGATGGTATTTTTCTATCCAAGGCGTATTATTGATATTAACCGGTAGCAGCGACATAAAGCAATACATAAAAAAATTAAAAAGCCGTGACCCTGAACTCAGTCGCAACTGGGGGCAATTTGCCCCCAGTTGAAATGATAACAATTGATGGAAGAAAAAGAACTTGAAAGGAAAAAACTAAACTTTTAAGATAGGCTTAAAGGAAGAGTAAAACTATGGTTAGACAAATATTAACACCTTGGAGCAATGTGGTTACACTTAATTTACCTGATAGCTTTATTGGAAAAACGATTGAAATTTTAGCGTTTGATATTTACGAGAAAGAAAGGTCTTCTACTCAAGATTTAAAAAAGGATATAGAAAGTTTTTATAACTCGATTAAAATTAATATGAAAGGATTCAAATTTAATCGGGAAGAGATCAATGAACGAGAATAAGATTTTTATTGATTCAAATGTTTTTTCATGGTCAAAATATTTTACAAAGTTGCGATGTGAAATTAATCACTAAATCCTCAATCGAATTAGCCTGTAAAATTTCTTTAGAATATAATTACTCTTATTGGGATAGTTTGATTATTGCTGTTGCCTTGGAAAATGATTGTAACTACTTGTATTCCGAAGACATGCAAGATAGACAAATCCTAAATAACCAACTTACAATACCGAATCCCTTTTAGATAATTTTTCCTCTTGACATCGGTTTGATTCTTTCGAGAATCACTGGGCATGAACTTTATACGAGTAAATCGCCTTCTTTCAATTTTTTTTGTTAATGCAAAACAAATATTTAAAAATTCCCACTACTTCAAAAGGGGGATAGGGGGGATTTGCCTTTTCCTCGCCACATTACCATTATCCGCACAAGAGCTAATTCGGATAACAGAACCAGAAGGAAAAATTGTTCTCGGACTTCACACAGAATACATGGAAGACAAAGACGGCAAATTGACATTTGACGATATACGTAAAACGGAAGCCAATTGTAGAGACGTTGCGCGCAACGTCTCTACAATCACGACGGATTCTACAACAACCAAACCCTGTTGGAATAAAAGCGAACAGAAAAATCTAAACTTTGGATTCACGACTTCCGCTTATTGGATTAAATTCCAAATCCAAAATAAACAAGACGAATACAAACATTGGCTTTTAGAAATATCGTATCCGTTCTTAGATAAAATTGATTTGTATTCTCCAGAGGCAAATGGGGATTATACGGTAGAAACAACTGGCGATACATTTCCTTTTTATAATAGAAAGATTCCGAATCGGCATTTTATTTTAAAAGTTCCATTGCATAAAGGTAAGGCTTATTCGTATTATCTTCGAGTTGAATCGAAAGGTGGCACAAATTCATATCCGGCAATTCTTTATTCGCCAATAAAATTAATAGAGAAAGAACATTCGGAAACTATTGCTCTTGGCATTTTCTATGGTGTATTGGTCGCTTTATTTTTATACAATATGTTTCTATTTATCTCGCTGAAAGATATTAGTTACTTCTATTATCTTTCGTATTTATTTTGCCAAACCTTTTTTTTCTTATCAATCAATGGATTTGGGCAAGAATACATTTGGCCTAACTGGATTTGGTTCAATGGAAAAGTATTTCCCCTTTTTGGCGGAATAACTATTGCTTGTATGCTACTTTTTATGAGCAATTATTTATCGACTAAAACGACGACTCCTATTCTTCATAAAATATTATTTGTCTTGCTAGGCGCAAACGTATTAGCAGTATTATGCGCATTTATCATACCATACGAAATTTCTATAAAAATAACTTTCCTATCGGAAGTTTTTCTTGTAATTCTTGTCATTGGCATTGTGTTTCGAACATTACTTAGAGTAAGAGCGGCAAAGTATTTTGCGCTAGCATGGGCATCTCTTATTTTAGGAGGATTCTTATTTGGGCTAAAATCAATTGCTTTCTTACCTGAAAATTTTATTACAAATTTCTCTTTCCAAATCGGCTCTGCCTTAGAAATGATTCTCCTCTCCATTGGTCTAGGGGATAAGATCAATATACTCAAAGAAGAAAAATTACAGACTCAGAAAGATTCGATTGAAGAACAAAAGAAACTCATCACCTCTTACGCCCGCTTCGTCCCCGAACAACTCTTGACATTTCTCGGAAAAGACATCATCACAAAAGTCGGACTCGGCGACTCCGTTCAGAAAGATATGACGATTCTATTCTCCGACATACGCGCATTCACCTCTATTTCAGAAACTTTGAGTCCAAGTGAGAACTTTGGATTTATCAATTCCTACTTGGAGACGATGGGACCGGTCATTCGTAAGCACAATGGATTTATAGATAAATACATCGGAGATGCGATCATGGCTTTGTTTCCGCAGAAGCCTTCTGATGCAATTGATGCTTCGATTGAAATGCTAGAGGAATTGTATAAACTAAACGTTAAGCGAAAGAGTAAGGGCTTTGCTCCTATTTCGATTGGAATTGGAATTCATACTGGAAGTCAGATGCTTGGTATCATTGGAGAAAAGGAACGCATGGAAGGAACTGTGATTTCTGATGTTGTAAATACTGCGTCGAGATTAGAGGGGCTAACGAAGGCTTACTCCACTGCACTTCTAGTTAGCGAAGATGTTCTCGAAGGTGTAGAGGATAAGAGCAAATATGAATATCGTTTTCTGGATACCGTCAAAGTAAAAGGCAAGAACATAGCGGTTCGTATTTTTGAAATCCTAAATGGGGTTTCTCCGCGTATCCGCGAATTAAAAATGGAAACTAGACCTGACTTCGAAGCAGGAATTGATTTTTATTACAGCAAGAAATTTAAAGACTCTTTGAAAAAAATGAAATCTGTTTTAAAGAAAGATTCAAAAGACAAGGCAGCCGAACTTTACATTGAACGATGTAATTTTTATTCCAAGAATGGCGTTGATCCAAATTGGGATGGAGTGGAGAAATTGGATTTTAAGTAGAATCCTATGACGGCAAGTCTTTCGAAAAATTAGAAATGTTTTGCCTAGTGACCGGAGTTCCTGAAACGAATCTGTGTCAGAGTTTAAGAGTCAAACAAAATCTGACCGCTCATATCTCATTACTCCTAGGAAAATTTTTTGGATAAAACGATGTCTTTTTTCTTACGATTCAGAATCATTATGATATAACAATAAAGAAAATTATATAGGATATCAGGCTCTCTAGAAACCGACCTTATCATAGATTGAAAGGATCTGTTTGATTGACATTCAAGGTATCCGGGTTTCGGCGATTATCCCACAAACATAAAATTAGAATATTTTCTTCAGCGATTTCATAAAAAATAGAATAATTCCCAGAAAGGTATACTCTTGCTTTTTCGTCTTCCGTTTCTTTACCAAGGTAATTAAATTTTCCAAGCTTATTGACTGACTTTATAATTTGCACTGCAAGCTTCTTAGAAAATATATCCGATTGATTTCTTTCTGTCCAATACTCTAAGATTTCATTAAATTCATTTAAGGCTCTTAGTGACCAAATTATTTCTTGAGCCATTTAGCCTGCTTCTGGATTACTTCTTCATGGGAGATAAATTTCCCTTTGCGAATTTCTTCGCGGCTTACTTGAATGCTTTTCTTTTGAGAATTGTTTAATCGGAATACCGGTTCTCTGATTTGACTGTTATCTATGATTACATTCAAGGCATTTAAAAATGTTGAATCGTTAATTGAACTTATTTTTTTAAGCAGACTTTTTCGTAATTGAATTGTAGTCATAGAATCCTTCTCAAATTTCGGTTATTATAAAATACTATGAAAACTACTTAAAATAAGCAATCATTTTTTCTGCCTTTATTTTCCCCTTGACAACGCCTTACCTCTTTTGAAAATCTTGCATCATGTTTGGAATCCGTTATAATAGTCTTATTCAGGCGAAACGTAAAGAAAGGTCGAGCCTTATCTCTATGATGTTCTATATTATTGTTCTCCTCCTCTTCACGCTACCACTATCGGCACTCGATACTATTGACATAAATACTTGTTACCCCAATTGTGTAATTGGAAAGTATTTGGAAATCTTAGAGGATAAGTCCAATTTGCTTACGATTGAGGATATTCGTGGTATGGACGCTGGAAGATACAATCGTGAAAACGAAATCCGCGAAAAGGACAACGGTAGAGACGTTTCATTGCAACGTCTCTACGCTCTCGACTGGAAAAAAAGTGAATCAGACAAACCAAACTTTGGATTTTCCTCCTCGGCTTATTGGGTACAATTCAACGTTGAGAATAAAAAAGATGAGCCGGTAAAGTATTTTTTGGAGTTGGATTATGCTATGTTAGACTACGCGCATTTTTATTATGAAGAAGGTAATGAAATAAAAGAAATCGTTTTAGGCGATCGAATTTCATTTACGAAAAGACTTATAATAAATAGGAATCCAATCTTTGAAATGAAGATTCCTACAAAGGAAAAAAAAATATTTTATATGAAGTTTGCTTCGCAGGGAGCTGTTACAGTACCACTTACGGCGTGGGAACCAAAGGCTTTTTACAATTATGACCACAATATGCAAATGTATTACGGAATATACTTTGGAATTCTTTTAATAATGGCAATATACAATTTATTTCTTTAT
>JANMOF010000481.1:0-5786 GCA_031368925.1 Leptospiraceae bacterium | reverse complement strand
ATGATTAATACGATTAAGCCTACAAAAATTTTTGCAGGAAAACTAAGCTGCATAATATTCATTTGCGGTGCAGCCTTACCCATAATAGCCTCTGCAATTGTAACTAAAATTAAAATGCCAAGCACCGGTAGAGAAATTTTGAACGCAACAATAAACATAGCGCCTATCGCATATTCAAAGCTCTTCAATATTCCAATGTTTACTTCTCTCGTAAAAGTCAAAAGCTGAATTTTTTGAAATGAATACGCAATGCTTTCTAGTAATGTCCTATGTGCGCCGACGGTTAAAAAAATTAAAATCCCCATTAGATTTTTTAGTGTGCTGATTACAGGAAGAGAACTTTGGCTGACCGGGTCTAATACTTCCGTATAACCAAATCCCATCTGAACACTAAAGAATTCTCCCGCCATTTGAAACCCTGCAAAAATAATGCTTATTAAAAATCCAATCAAAACACCAATCAAAGCCTCTGAAAGAATCACAAGCGCATACTCTCCCATGCCCGCAGGAACGGTATGTAGATAATTAGCAGTAACCGGAAATAGAATAAGCGAAAGTAAAAATGCAAGCATAACTCTCACTTGAAATGAAATTGCCTCAGAAGAATACACGGGGGCAAGACTAAATAGCCCCATGATACGGGCAAAGATCATCATAAAAGCTTGAAAGTTATTTACAAATGACTCTATCATATTTTCTCAATCATCATAAAAATATTTCGAGTATAATCAGTCATTGTTCGCACCATCCAAGATGCGAAGATAATAATTACAATGAAAATAGCAAGTAAGCGTGGAACAAAAGCAATCGTCGGCTCTTGGATGGATGTGGTGGTTTGAATAATACCAAGTATCAAACCAACAACGAGAGCCGTAATTAAAATAGGCGCAGAAATTTTAATCGCGATAAATAATGCTTCTCGAATTAAACTAACAACATCGACTTCGGTCATTTATAACTCCTCACAAGCTCAAAGACTAATAAATTCCAACCATCAATGAGAACAAATAGAATCAACTTAAACGGTAAGCTTATCATCACAGGGGGTAACATCATTAAGCCCATAGAAAGTAAAGTGGAAGCAACAACGATATCAATAATAATGAAGGGAATAAATAAATAGATCCCAATAATAAATGCCTTTTTTAATTCCGATAGCATAAAAGCAGGAATTAAAACATAAGATGGAACTTCTTCAAAAGATTTTACTTGCTTCACTTTACCCAATTTCAAAAAGAGTGCAACATCCTTGGTTCCAGATTTTCCAATTTGCCTCATCATAAACTCTCGGAGCGGAACCATCGCCTTCTCAAAAAATGCATTAGTTTCAATCTTTCCATCTAGGTATGGAGTTAGCGCCTTATCATTAATAGTCCCAAGAGTCGGCGCCATAATAAAAAAAGTCATGAAGATAGCAAGCCCTACCATCACCTGGTTTGGAGGTAAATTTTGAACGGCTAACGCGCGTCTAACGAAGTCCATTACGATTACAATCTTTGTAAAAGAAGTGACTGACATGATTATTGCTGGGGCTAACGAAAGAATAGTCACTAAAAACAAAATCATTAAAGAAAGACTTGTCTCTTTTGGATTTTTTGCTTCGTTTACATTAAAGCTAAGATTAGGAATTGGGATTCGAGTATTTGTGCTCTGAGCATATACCTCTGCCCCAATTCCAAGAATAAATATAGTTAAAAAACTAATTAAAATAAACTTCAAAAGAGGCTTAAAGGATAATAGGTATTTAACCCAACTGTTTAAAATTTTAGATACAAAAAAATTTCTTGTCCTGGATTTAGTATTTTTAGCGCGCATAGTTTTATTATGTCTCATACAATATTAGGAAAAATTATCGGAAGATTTATTTCCCTTACTCCCAGAAAGATCTGTTCTATCTTGCTTCAATTTTTCCAATCGCTCCAACTGGCGAAATTTAATTTCATCCATAATTTCTTCATCACTAGTTTCAGAAGTTTTCTGATTTCCAGAACCAATTCCAGCTTTGAAATCCAAATTTTTAAAAGTCCCCATAAATACTTCGAGAAAATTTTCCGACTGTGGCTCATGCGTTTCTTTTGAGTGATAAATTTTTTCTTTAATCTCACTAGAGTCAATTTCTTTGATAAGATTAACAGAGCCATCCGAAACACCGACGACCAACAACATGCCGGAAATATCTACAATCTGTAATTGTTTATTAGGGGCTAATGACAAACTCGCCAGAACACGCATTGCATCTTTGACTGGATACATATTCTGCCTATTCTTAGAAATGAATTTTAGCACGTAATACATAGCAGCCGTTAGAATTCCAAAAACTAAAATTACTTTTACTAATGTCCATAAAAGACTAGACGGCTCTTCTTCTCTCCTATACCTTTCCTCAACAGGATTAATTGGCTCGATTTTTTTATCTAGTGGCTTTTTACTATTATCCTCAATTACCTGTTTGGATGGATCTTGACCCAATTCTTTTTGGAGGAGTTGATCCATTTCATCTCTCTCACCTGCAATCAATCCAGACTGGAAAAATAATACCAATAGGCATATTTTTCCCATCATAAGAATTGATTTAAGTAAGCTATAGTTTTTGAGGATAATCTTCATTATTTGGTTTCGTTCTTAATTCTGTCTGTCGGACTTACAATATCTGTTACGCGCACACCGAAGTTTTCATCAATGACTACGACTTCCCCTTTTGCAATCAATTTCCCATTTACAAGTAAATCAACAGGCTCGCCGGCAAGTTTATCCAGCTCGATAATAGAACCCTCTCCTAGCCCCAAAATATCTTTTATATACATTTTAGTTCTACCGAGTTCAACGGTGAGAGACATTTGCACATCCATAAGCAAATTAAGATTAGTCGCACCAGAAGGAGCACCCGCCGTAGAAAGAGAAGGGAAGCTTACACCCTTTATCCCAATTTGAGGACCAGAACTCGTCATCCCTATGCTAGCCGACTGACCACCGAAATTTGATGGGCTTACATTCACATTCATTCCGCCGTTACTGTCTCCATATCCTGTTCTATTTGGCGTTCTTCTACTCAGCGCAAGAATTTCGTCCGCCATGCTTTTAGAAATTATATAGTGAACTTTAAAAACTCCGATTCCGTCAATGGTCAGTGTTAACGTTGTTCTTATTAAAGTTTTTCCATCGGGCAAAATTAAATCACGAGGAGATTTCGAACTCGACACATCTACCGGCGAACCAGAAATAGGCGCAGATACCTTTACTCCAATTTGAACTGTTACGTTTCCTATTACAGAAGTAAATCCCTGTTTCAGTGTATCTAATTGAGCAGTCTCCATCGCACCTGTAGATAACCCACCCATTAACAAATGTGCAATCTTGGAACCATTCTCCATAGACATGATAAGGCAAGCCCTACCATTTACTGTGCCTGTTAAGGTAGAAAATAGACAGACTGAGCCTGCTCCAATTTCTGCACTTATATCTGCGGCACTCTTAGCTTCAGGCACTGGATTTGCAAATTTTACATTCTTGGAAAGTAACGTTCCAAGCATTCCGCCAGCCGTCGAAAAAGCAGCAGTCAAAATTTCAGTTAGAGCATCTTTATCTAAAGGAGATAAATCATCTCCACCGCCACCACCTCCGCCACCAGAGCCACCAGTGTCGTAAGAAGGAGTCTCATCTGCTCCTTGTAAAAGTGCGTCTATTTCATCTTGTGAAAGTGAGCCGTCTCCCATAGTTAAAGTATCTCCATTCTAAATTTTAATATGTGACATAATCAAATGATTTCTGTCATCCACAATTTTATTCTAAGGCAAAAAAAATTATTTGCTTAAAGTTTTCTAAGTAGATTAACGACAAAAAGCCTCTAAGAGCTTTATAGAAAATTCAACTATTAGAGAAATATATTCAAAACAAGAAGATTTTGATTTTTCCCAAGGTCAATCCAGTTAAATGTGACATACATTTTCTCGTCAGGGAAATAAAACCTATCTTCCCGACGAGAAAGTTCTAAATACGTTATGTAAATTTCCATCGCCTTGCTCTTGCTTATATCATCCATAGCAGCAGGAAAAACCTGACTCACTATTGCTTTTCCAATATTCGCAGATTTGAATTTTTGCAGCAAAATAGAAAGATCATTCAAATCCTCAAGAGTGAAAGTCATTTGATTCAAATACAAACTTTGCGCATTAAGCGGTTGACTATAGTCTCGAAATACAATTGGATTTTTTCCAGCTAAAGATTGGAGTCTAGAATTAAATATTGATACATTGGCGGACGACTTCTGCAACCAGCGGTAATTCTGATAATTGGAAATAATAGAGAAAGTAACCAGGCACACAAAGAGAATCTTAAAACTCAAATCAAGGTTTCTATAAAAAAATGACTCGAGTCTTTTTTCTCGCATACCGGTTAAATATTCTAAAATAAATTTATAGCAGGTAACACTGAATATACTCAATACAGGGTAAACTCCAAAGAGATAACGGGGTGAAATATGCCCTCCGTTATTCGGTGATGTAATCAAAATGCAAAGCAAAGATAGTGAAATTACAATGAATAAAAATTTCTTTCTAGGGTCTTTATTCTTTCTATAAAAAAAAGTAAACAAAAACAAAATAACTGTAAAAGGGGACTGATGAAATAAACCTCTTGCTTTCAAAAAAAGCAAATCATAAATAATTTGAAATTTATCTTTTAAACTTAAAGCTGAAGTTTCGGTTAGGTTAAGGGAATATCTTAAACCGAATGGATTATCATATATTTGATAATTAAAAAATATAAAAATGGAAAACGGAATTATAAAACCAATAATAGAAAATTTTAGAAATTGCCAAAAATTATTTCGTAAAACCAACTGTAAAGTGACACCACAAGCCACAATAATAAATATCATCTCTAAGCGGAAAAACAAAGAAATCGCACCAAAAAAACCAAACAGGAACAAGTATAAATTCCGTTTATCTCTCAAATATAAAAACGAAAAGTAAATAGAAAGTGTAATCCAAAAAATCGCAAACGGTAATTCATGAAAAACAAAATTATAATTGGAGGAAGTCATTCCAAAAACATACAATATGATTGAAAGGTTAATAAAAAAATTGTCTAATTCAAATTGACTACCCAACTTATAAATTAAAAAAAGAGTAATCAGAAAAGAAAGAAAGTTCAAAATAAACAATCCATCATTACCAAAAAGTTGAAATAAAATTGCATTCATCAAAAGGAAATAAGGTGGGAAAACAAAATAATGTTTTTGGTTTATTTCTCCGACGAAAGGTTTTTTGTAAGGGAAAAATTTATACTCAGGGTCAATGCTTTCACCCTTATAAGATAAGGAAAACTTAGAATAGCCGCTATCAATAATATCTTGAACCTGCACATACATTAAACCTATATCGCCATAATGAATATTCTTATAGGGATTAATAATTATTAGCATAGCATAAATTAAGCCTATAAATGAAATAATAATAGGGGGATTGATATTCTTTATTTTATCGAGCATTGCAACTAATACTATTTTGGGATTTGAATGTTCTTCTCTATGAACTCTACCAATGGCGGAGCGACAACTGCATTTCCATTATTATTCAAATGAAGATCAAACGGAAAATTTAATTCTTTTTTCCGAGACTCTTCTCGAAAAATAGTTGTCAAATTCAGAAAGCTAATTCCATTTTTGTCAACATACTCTTGTAAGCTTTTCTCAAGAGCGGAAACTTCCGTTAGCCATCGTTCATGCGTAATCACTCCAAGCTTTCGATGTAACGCAGTCTTTTTCGAATCGTATTGCAATTCAGATG
>JANMOF010000441.1:0-3776 GCA_031368925.1 Leptospiraceae bacterium | reverse complement strand
GACTTTGATAACACTACGGATAATAAAATTAAGCCGCAAGATTTCATACATAGACTTTATCAAAAAACCAATGGCAAGGCTATTGTCTCAACAGATGTAGGTCAGCATCAAATGTGGGCTGCTCAGTATTACCTGTTCGATGAGCCTAACAACTGGTTAACCTCCGGCGGACTTGGAACTATGGGCTACGGTCTACCTGCTGCCATCGGTGCAAAAATTGGAAGACCTGATAAAACTGTAATTTGTATTTCTGGTGATGGCTCTATTCAAATGAACATACAGGAATTAGCCACCATCACCATGTATAAGCTCGGAGTGAAAATACTCATATTCAATAATAATTTCCTGGGTATGGTGCGTCAGTGGCAAGAGTTATTCTATGAGGAAAGATTTTCTCATTCTGAATGGAATTACAATCCAAACTTTGTAAAAGTAGCAGAGGGATATGAAATTCCTGCAATGTGTATCTCTAAAAAAGAGGACATTGATAAAGCGTTAGAATTTTTCTTGAAAGACGACAAATCGGCGTTACTCGAAGTAGTTGTTCCCGCCGAAGAAAAAGTATTTCCAATGATCCCAGCCGGAAAATCACAAAAGGATATGCTAGAATTTAAAGACCTAGCAAGTTTAAAGGCAGCAAAATGAAACATACACTAAGTATCCTCGTAAACAATCATCCTGGAGTAATGAGTCATGTATCAGGACTTTTTACAAGAAGAAGTTACAACATCGACTCCATTGCAGTTGGTGTCACAGAAAATCCAGAAGTATCTAGCATGACAATCGTCTTAAAAGGAGATGATTCTGTTGTTGACCAGGTAAAGAAGCAACTGTTAAAACTTCCTGATGTTCTAAAAGTTACAGACCTATTCTATATGGAGGCAATTACCCGCGAACTTGTCTTACTCAAAGTAGAGGCAAAAGACAGTAACCGCACCGAGATTATTTCTCTTTGTGGAGTCTTTGGCGCAAAGATCGTAGACGTTACAGATTCCAGTCTCATGGTAGAATTTTCCGGTAATGCAAGGCAGGTAACAGCCTTTATCTCCATGATGGCAAAATTCGGAATCATCGAAATGGCACGCACCGGACAAATTGCATTAGCCTGTCAGAGTGGATGATGATTAAGAAAAAGAATTTTAAACTAAAGAAAGAATATATTATAAGGCTCGTTCAATCTGTTGGGACTTGTCTTGCAACAGATAAGATCACAGTGGAAGGAATGCCTGTTGGATATATGTATAGAGACTACCCGGTAGACGATATGGATAGCGGTTGGAGATTTATTGCGGGTGTGGAAGATGAGGATTATATGAATAATCCGGAGAACCTAGAAAGGTTTGATATAAACGAAATTGCAAACTACGACAGGTCAATCGTCAACTACATCAATCTCCCCTACGAAACTAAACTACAACGAGTAGCGGGTAAAGACGAATTTAAAGTAATGGAATAAGCTCCTATATCCTTTGTATATGATGACTATAACTCTCGTTCGGTCTAGCTGCGCTTATTTCTTCGGTAGTTGTTCGGTCTAAATTGCGACGGCTACCTCAACTTAGACCGTAGATATAAGCGCTACTGCACCGTAGTTGAGTAAACGGCATCTGATAGGAAGTGTATATTTCAGAAAAAGAATTTGACGAATAACAAAGCTAGGATTTCTCTAGCTAGGTAATGCATTCAAGTAGAATCTTGGGGAGCGAGGATAGATGAGTGAGATCGAAATTAGCCGCTTCGGGGCTAGAAAGAAAAAAATGATAACAAGGCGAATGCAAACATTTAAAGAATTTTTATTGAAAAATGAAAGTTTTTACTTTTATACCATTTTTACCATCGCACTAATCATACATTTTTACATTTCATTCATTGGATGGAATAATAATATACTCGATCAGTATGGATTTCGTCAAGCACATACAGCAATATCAACATATTACACAATAAAAGATGGATTTAAATTGCGCTACCTTACACCAGTGCTTGGTTCTCCATGGTCAATTCCTCTTGAGTTTCCACTATTCCAGTGGATTGTTGCTGGAATAGTGATAATTTTTAAAACTTCATTAGATCAAACTGGGAGATTTGTAAGTTTAGTTTTTTTTTATTTATCAATTATTCCATTATTTGCAATTTTAAAAATATATTTAAAGAAAATCAATTTTGTTTTATTGATGCTTAGCTTTATACTTTTAAATCCTACGTACCTATTCTGGTCACGTACGTTCTTGATAGAATCATTAGCTTTATTTTTTGCAATACTATTCCTCTGGCTCGCAATAAGACTTCTTCAAACAAATAAACTAATATTCTATATTTTAGTTCCTATTATTGGAAGCCTTGCCTCACTAGTTAAAATAACAACTTTCATTGTCTTATGCATTCCGATAGCATGCTTTTTTATTTATTCATTTCACACAGAAAATAATTCGGATTACCCAAATTTCAAAAACATAAAAAAATACATATTATACGGGACATTTATTTTCCTAGTTCCACTAATTACTGGCGTTATTTGGACACATTTTGCTGATGCCCAAAAAAGTCTCAACCCTTTAGCAAATGGATTTTTAACATCAGCAGATCTAACTAAATGGAATTTTGGAACATTTGATCAAAAAATTAACCCTAACATATGGGTTAAAATTTTTAGTAACGCATTAATACCAACGAAAGTTTTCGGTACTTTAATCATTTCTGGCTTCACAATTCCATTCTTCCTTGTTTTGTTACCACTATTCATAATCTTTGCAAGATCATATCGGAAAGAAGTAATTTATTCCTTTATTTTCTTTATCGCCGGACCTCTTATTTTCACCAATCTTTACTTCATCCATACATATTATTTTTATGCAAATAATTTCTTTCTATCGTTCATTTTAGGATTTTTTATTATATTTTTTGTAGAGCACAGTAATAAGACCAAAATATTTTCATTATTAATACTGACACCTATGTTGTTTTTTTTATTGATAACTTCTTATAAAAATGCCTTCTATAATAGCCAATCAAACAATAATACCTATCTCGAAGAATCAACCAATATGATAAAAAAAATAACAAAAGAAGATGCAATACTATTCATCTATGGAGAAAATTGGGATTCATCATTTCCATATTACGCACAAAGAAAAGCGATCATGGATTGGGAAAATCTTCCACTTTCAAACAAAAAAATTCAAAATTCAATCAGTAAAACTGGAAAAATTTCAGCTTTAATTTTTTCGAATGGTGACACGAGCATAAACGAAGACTTTATTCAGGAACAAATACGGTATGGTAATTTTAACAATGTTCCAAAATATCAAGATGCAAGAATAAGAATATACTTATCAAACTAGGAGATTGCTTTTTTTCTGTTAGAGTTTGAAACTCAAAAAAATTTGCCCGCTCTCTTAAAGACTATTATAGTTTACACCCCATTAGCCGATTACGCTAAAAAGAAAAGTAATTAAGAGTTTTTATGCGATTGACTTTTCAGTCTAATCATTAAGGTTATTACTATGGAAACAAATATTTTAGATTATTCTAATGAATTCGGTTTAGTTGAATCTTTCCCTTTCGGAAAGCATTATTCCAGTATCAAAGATAAAATTGCAAATTATATACTTTTAAAGACTTTGCTTTTTAAAATCCAATCTGGTATATCTCATCTAAGAAAAGACTTTGCTCAAATACAATTTCTCCCTATAGGTGAAGTTCAAGTAGAGTATGAAATCGTAAAGACTCAACTTGAACCGATACGCAAAATAAAATCTGTCTTCGAAAAGATCAAG
>JANMOF010000426.1:0-11578 GCA_031368925.1 Leptospiraceae bacterium | reverse complement strand
CTCAGAGGTCTTGACATGAACTTTACTCTCTTAAAGTATTGTCATCACAGATGATTTTTTAAAGAACTAAAAAGTGTCCACTTTCAGCCGGAATCGGTGTCCATTTTCGCCGGATTGTGTACTCTGACAAGTAACACTAATTTGCCTCTCTATCGTTCCCATTCTGTGGGAATACGAGGGATAAAATCCATTCACTCGAACCCTTTAAAGCCCGTGTTTGCTTAGTTCTCGTAGATTCTAGTAAACATCTTAGTGCGCATTATTAGTTATAGTGTATCCCTTATATATCAGCTATTAAAATATCTCCTCCAATTTCTAGCATTTGGTTTTTAAAAGAGAAAGATTTTTTTTGAGCTAGGAAAAATTCTATTTCTACTAATTCACTTTTGACAAGGCTCCCTCCGAAAGGTTCCATAAGTCTAGCGGTTAACGCATAATCAGCATCCTGTTGTAATTTTAATAAATTAATTTTATCGAAAGAAGAACTCAGTTCATTATTTTTATCATTTAGTTGAAAGTAAATCTGGTAGATCACGCTGTTAGCCGTAACGCATGCCATAGTTAAAAGAATGGATGAGAGTATCATCGAAAATAAAGAAATTTCTGATTTAGAGTTACTTAAAATATTTAGAAAAGGAATAATTTCTAATTTAGTTAAGAGAACAATGAAGATAAAAGAGATAGAACTTGTTATCGTTGTAAAGAGACCCCTTGCGCGTATTAAATCTACCGAACTCATACAAGTAATTAAAATATAGGCAACAATAACGGGTGAATAAGAAACTCCTGTAATATAAACCGATGCAGTTGCAAAGAAAATATCTATAGAAGCAGGGATATACCATAACGATGGGTAAGCTTTGTACAAAGAAAATTTCTTTTCAATTAACCAAAACCAAATTAATGAAAATGAAAATTGGAGAATTGCAAAATATAAAACAATCTTGTAATCATAGAATGAATATAAAATAATAAAAATAAGAGCACTCGCCATCCTGGCAAGGTTAGTAGGTCTAGCAGCTTCAATATTTTTTTGATCAGCAGCATCTATTAAAGTAGGCACTGCTGAATCCTTAAATACTAAAATTCATCTGGCACAATTTTATCTACATCAATATCGAATTTTTTTAAGAGTGAATTTTTTGCTACTTCGTAACGGAGGATATTTATATTAAAATTTATCTTTGCCTGGGTTTCTTGTAATTCATTTTGAACCAATGTATCAAGTGCGTTTTTCACTGCAACGGCAGTAAATCTACCCTGGCGGAAACTCGACAGTAGCCCATTGTAGTAACTCTCTGATTCTTTACGAGTTTTCATCGCATTCTGTAAAATCTTGTGTCCGATTATTACAGCATCGACTCTTGCTCTTACTTCGTCTGCGATTTCTTTTTTGAGATCATCTTCCATTATCGAAACCTGGCGTTGTAAAATATTCGCATCACGGATTTCTGCTCTTACACCGGTGTCTGCAATTGGATAGGTTAATCGTGCGCTTGCGTTTAAGTTATGGTATGGAAATCCATTCTTAGGTGGACTTACGTCTTTTGATTGTCTACCCATTTCATAGAAGCCTTCTTGAGGAGAAAGCAATGTCTGATTTTGCACCGCATAAGAACCATTAACCTTAAGAGAGGGGAGTGCATTGTCATTAGCATTTTTTATAGAAAGAGCTGCGATTTCTTTTCTAAGTTTCATACTCTTCCAGTCGCCGCGGTTTTTATATGCAAATTCTAAATCTTTTTCAAAATCTAACCCAGTAGGAAGCTCTGTTTCCAGGTCAGTAATATTCCCGATTTCTGAATCCGAAGTCAGGTTTAGGTTACGAATGAGTTTGCGCTTATTTTCGTCGCGCTCTAACTTTGCTCTTTCCAATTGGTTTTCTGTTTGTGTATAAAGAGCGTTCCATTGGTTAATTTCAAAATTTTCAGCAAGACCTAAACCGGTTTTTTGTTTTGTTAGATCGCGAATATTTTTAGTATTTTTTAAAAGTTGTTCAAAGGTTGCAGTTGAGGAATCAGATACCGAATAATTCCAATAATCCACAAGGGCTGCTACAATTGTATTGGAAAGCCTTAGAGATAATTCTTCTTTTGTGATTTCGGATTGATTTTTTAGAATTTTCTGATTATTCCTATCTTGCATACCGAATGTATTTTTGAGTAAATCTTGGGAGATAGTAGCAGTTACTGCACTCGTGTAAAGTGGAGGAATGGCTAATCCTCGGAAACCGCTCGGGCTCTTTAATGGGTCTTCAAACGCGTTATTATCAAACCTTTGTGTGCTTGCATCAATCTTGAAATAAGTTCCAGTATTGAAGATTTTTTCTACACCCATATTATATCTATTGGTTTGGGTTTTAGTTCCTGATAAAAGATTTGCCTGGTTATAGGGTAGTTTACTTTCTACGATGTCAGCTCCACCCACAAGCCTCCAGGAATATTTAGATTCTGATTTCATAAATCCTGAATCATATTTTACTAATTCATATTTTGCGTTACGAATCGTTGGGTTAAACTCAACAGATCGCTGGACTGTTTCCTTAAGTGTGAGCTTTAAAACCTTTTTGGGTTTTTCATCACTGGCTACAGGTTTAGCATTATTCTCTGCTAACGTCTTTGTTTCCTCTGCAATGGTCTTTTCTGCATAAGCAGTAGTAACCGCTGCAAATAATCCAATACTTAAAAATAAAATTCTAAAATTCATAACTCTCCTTTCTACCTCACCTCTCCTCAATTTTTTACTCCTTGCAGAATCTAAGCGATGTAATCCCCTCTCCTTAAGGAGAGGGGTGACTTCTTTGCATTCTACAAGAATTAAAAGATCGGGGGAGAGGTGTCTATTTACCTAAAACTTTTTTCATGGTTGCGCCCATGTCGGCAGGCGATACACAAACATGAATGCCTGCATCTCTCATTGCATCCATTTTTGATTGAGCAGTTCCCATTCCACCACTGATAATCGCACCGGCATGACCCATACGTTTACCAGGAGGTGCAGTTTGTCCCGCAATAAAACCAACTACCGGCTTTTTGATGTTAGCCTTAACATAAGCTGCTGCTTCTTCTTCTGCAGTTCCACCAATTTCTCCAATCATAATGATTCCGTCTGTATCAGGATCAGCATTTAACAGTGCCAATGCGTCGATATGACTAGTTCCGATGATTGGATCTCCTCCGATTCCGATACAAGTAGATTGACCGAGACCTGCGTTCGATAATTGACCAACAGCTTCATAAGTCAAAGTTCCAGACTTGGAGACAACACCGATTCGCCCCTCTTTGTGAATGAAGCCGGGCATAATACCGATTTTGCACTTGCCGGGGCTAATTACGCCTGGGCAATTTGGTCCTACTAGGCGAGTCTTAGATCCTTTTAGAACATTGTAAACACGAGTCATATCATGAACAGGAATTCCTTCGGTGATGCAGATAATAAGAGGTATCTCCGCAAAGATTCCTTCCAGAATTGCATCAGCCGCAAAAGCTGGAGGAACAAAGATTACACTTACGTTAGCCCCTTCGTTTTTGATGGTCTCTTTTAGAGTATTAAAAACAGGAACTCCATGTTCGCTTTTAGTTCCGCCTTTTCCGGGAGTAACACCCGCTACAACTTTAGATCCAAACGGAGTATTGTATTCAATCATTTGAGATGTGTGAAAAGAACCTTCTTTTCCAGTGATCCCCTGTACTACGATTTTAGTATTTTTATCTATTAAAACTGACATTTTTATTTCCTTGTAATTATTTGCCTAATAGTTTTGGGATTTTTTCGGCGGCATCTAAAAGTTCATCTGCGACTACTATAGTTAAACCGCTATCAGATAAAATCTTTTTGCCTTCTTCTGCGTTGGTTCCTTTTAAACGAACCATGAGAGGCACACTGATATTAACCGCTTTAGCAGCTTCTACTATACCCTGTGCAACACGGTCACATCTTACAATCCCACCAAAGATATTTACGAAAATCGCTTTTACATTAGGATCTCCTAATATGATTTTAAAACCATTGGTAACAGTTACTACATTTGCTCCGCCCCCCACATCTAGGAAGTTAGCAGGCTCTGCACCGGCAAGTTTAATGATGTCCATAGTCGCCATTGCAAGACCAGCACCATTTACCATACAACCGATATTTCCATCTAGCTTCACATAATTGAGATTAAACTCAGCTGCTTGTAATTCTAATGGATCTTCTTCTGTTTTGTCATGGAAAGTCAAATTGTCTGCATGACGAAAGGAAGCGTTATCATCGAAAGTCATTTTACAATCACCAGCGATGATTTGATTTTGTTTGGTGAGGATAAGCGGGTTTATCTCCAAGAGTGAACAATCTTCTTTCATATAAGCATCATAAAGTGCTATGAAAAAAGGAACTGCTGACTTGATTGCGTCACCCGATAATCCGAGGCTAAACGCTATTTCGCGCGCTTGGTTTGGTTGAAGTCCAACACCAGTATCAATTGCAATTTTAGTAATTTTTTCAGGATGTTTTTCTGCTACTTCTTCAATGTCCATACCACCTTCACGGGAAGCCATGACGATTGTTTTTTTGGCAGATCTGTCGAGGAGTAGGCTTAGATAAAATTCTTTATCAATATCAATTCCTTGTTCTAAGTAGACTTTGAGAACTTTTTTTCCTTCCGGTCCTGTTTGGTGGGTAATGAGTTGCATACCCAAGATCTTATCAATAGCGGCTAACGCATCATCTTTGGTTTTGGTAACTTTTACACCGCCACCTTTGCCTCGTCCACCTGCGTGGATTTGTGCTTTGACAACAACAACGGGAGAAAGCTTAGAAACTTCTTCAAATGCTTTCGGTCCTTCTTCTTTTTTGTCGATTACAACACCGAATGGAACGCTGACTTTATGTCTGCGTAATACTTCTTTTGCCTGGTATTCGTGAATTTTCATAATACATTCCTGATTTAAGATAAAAGAGCGCAAAATTGCGCTTAGAATATACTCTTTTAGGTATAAGGATATTGTCAGCTAAAAAAAGGGGAGGTGAGTTGCTATTATTTTTAGAAACTTATATCTGAGTAGTTAAGGGGTTAAAAACATCTTTGCTAAATTTGAGTTTTAATTAATTAGTATTTGTGCTTGGAGGAATGATTAATAAAATATTCTGTATGAAACTTAGTAATCGACTTAACTTAATCATTGGAACAACTCTCGCAGTGTTTTGGGGTATTGCCGTGGTAGTTGGAATTTTTATTCAAAATTATCATACTGATGAAATTGTAAAAGATCAAGCTGTGCATACAGCGAATTCCGTCATGAACGGACTGAATTTATTAATGTTAAATAACGAGATGGAAAAAAGCGAATTCCTTCTAAAGCAAAGCAATAAGCTAGATGGTATGCGGGATATATACACTATCCGCTCTAAATATGTGAACGAAGTTTTTAATAAACCATTAAATTATAAAGAACCAAAGGATGAGAAAGAGATTCTCGTTTTAGAGAAGGGTGAAATTTTTGCAGAAAGAATTCAGGGGAAATCCGGTGCTGAGATTAGAATCATCGTTCCGTACATTGCTAAGACAGACCGAATGGGAATTAATTGTCTCGGGTGTCACCGCGTAAAAGAAGGTCAAGTAATTGGTGCTCTCAATATGGTGATATCGATTGAGAAGGAAGAAGCCTTCACTGCAAAATTGAAATATCTTTTTTTGGTTCTAGCTGTTTTGGGAGTAACAATCGTAGTCGGTATTATTTATTATTCTACTAGTAAAATGCTAAATGAACCTCTCAATAAACTAGTCGATATATTGCATCATGTTTCCACGGGAGATTTGACTGTTAGCCTTAAGCCGCAAGGAGTCACCGGAGAATTAAAAGATTTGTATGGATCTATGAATCATACAATTGAGTCGTTTCGTGAAACTTTAAAGGAGCTAAGTTTTTCATCGAATGAACTCAGCGGTTCTAGCAAAAGTTTAAGTGAATCAGCCGATTTAATTCTCTTAAACTCTAAAAACCAAATTGATTCTGTGGATAAGTCTTATTATTCCCTTGAAAATCTTTCCGAAAGTTCTGGAAATGTAGAGCAGCATTCAGAGAAACAAGCTCTTCTTTCCGATGACGCCTCTTCTCGTATGAGTGAATTAACAAGCTCAGTCGAGAAAATGAATACAGATATTAATTTCATTAGGAAAGAACAGAATTTATCCGCAAAACAAATTCGAATGAGCCATGAATCACTTGAACTAATCAAAGTGAATATGGAAGAAATAAATAAAAGTGCGCGCGGCATTTCTGATATACTTGGAACAATCAATGAAATAGCTGATCAAACCCAGCTTCTATCGCTTAACGCTTCTATTGAGGCAGCAAGAGTTGGAGAAATGGGTAGAGGGTTTGCCGTTGTTGCACAAGAAATTAGAAAGCTTGCTGAAAGTTCTACGCTCGCCGCCGAAAATGTAAGAAAATTAATTTCGCAAAATCTTTCCATCATTCACAAAGGCTCAGAGTCTATGGATGAAATTAGTGCAAACTTACTACAAATGTTTGAAGCAATTGAAGTGAATACAAAAAGAATTAATACAGTGGCTGAGGAGTTCGTTCACCAAACTGAAAGCATTGCCAAATCTAATGATAAAATTCATGAGCTAGATGAACTATCAAAAGAAATTAAAACCTATTCTTTAAATCAATATGATGCGAATTTAAAAATAAAAGATTCCTTCGGGGTTATTCGTGAGAACTCAAACGAATTTATTGAAATAGCAAAAGAATTGCAGGATAGATCGGCGAGGTTTAAAACAGAATCAACCAAGCTCGAATCTATCATTCAGAAATTCAAATTCTAAAACTATTCTGGTCGCATGAGCGGAAAATAGATAGTATCCCGTATTGAAGCTGAATCTGTTAAAAGCATTACAAGTCTATCAATTCCAATTCCAAGTCCACCTGTAGGGGGCATTCCATACTCGAGTGCACGGATATAATCATTGTCCATCATGAATGCTTCTTCATCTCCACTTTCGCGCATTTTAACTTGCTCTTCGAAACGAGCTTTTTGATCGAATGGATCGTTTAATTCCGAGAATGCATTTCCAATTTCGCGTCCAACTATATATGGCTCAAATCGCTCTACATAATTTGGATCATCTTCACGCGACTTTGCAAGAGGAGATAGCTCTTTCGGGAAGTCAGTGATGAAAATAGGCTGAATTAAATTAGGTTCTACTTTTTCGGAGAATACCTCGTCTGCAATTTTCCAAATAGACGTTGCTTCGTCTGATTTAATTCCAATTTGTTTTGCTTTTTCTTTTGCTTCGTCTACTGTTTTAATAATTGAAAAATCAATTCCGGAATATTCTTTTATGATATCTACATATTTTTTGCGGTTCCATGGTGGAGTTAAATCAATATTATCCTGTCCATATTTAAACTTAAGTCCTTTTCCTATTGCGTTTGCAACGTGCACAATCATTCTCTCACAGAGTTTAAGCATTGTTTCCATATCGCCGTAAGCCATGTAAGCTTCCATCATCGTAAACTCTGGATTATGTTTAATGGAAATTCCTTCATTTCTAAAATTACGATTGAGTTCAAATACTCTATCCATTCCACCTACGATGAGTCTCTTGAGATAAAGCTCCGGTGCAATTCGTAGAAAAAGTTGCATATCAAGTGCATTGTGATGAGTCGTAAAAGGTTTAGCCGCTGCTCCGCCCGCAATTGGTTGCATCATAGGAGTTTCTACTTCTAAAAATCCGTCTTTTGTTAAGAAATTACGAATTTCAGAAATAATCTTACTACGCATAATAAATGTTTCTCGCACATGATCATTGACTACTAAGTCTACATAGCGCATACGGTATCTTAGCTCCTTGTCACTAAATGCGTCAAACACCACGCCATCTTTTTCTTTTGCAATTGGAAGAGGGCGAATGCATTTTGCGAGAAGTTGAAATTTTATTACGTGTATTGAAATTTCACCGGTTTTAGTTGTGAATAAATATCCTTCAACTCCGACTTGATCTCCGAGGTCTAGAGTTTTAAAAATATGATACTGATCGTTTCCTAAATCTTTTTCTGATGCGTATAATTGTATTATGCCGTCACGGTCTTTCAAATGAGCAAAACTTGCCTTACCCATTATCCGCTTGGATTGAACACGTCCGGCTAGTTTATGAATGATGTGAACTTTGCTTACGTCCGCATCTGGAATTTTTTCTTTTTCCATCTTTTGGAGAGTTTCGTTTTCATTCATAATCAGTGTGTAATTATTGATTAATTCTTTGGAGTAACTTTCTGGAAAAAATCGGATTGGATAAGGATTGATTCCTAATCGTTTGAGCTCTTCTACTTTCTCAATTCGCTGCGCAATTAATTCATTGTGTTCAATTTCGTGTTCATTCATATTAATAAGCAAATTTTAGGATTTAGGCATAGAGTCAAGGGAAAATTGTCCCTATCGGGAATTTGGGACTCTGCTCCAAGCACCGTTTACGAATTCATTTACTGAGCAGAAATTACTTGACTAGTTTTATGATTTGATTAGAATTTTGCGAAATAATATACGAGGTATAGAAATGAAGAAAAGTTTTTTAGTAATTTTACTGGGCTTTGCAATATCACCCTTGGTTGCGATTGAAAAGATAGCACCTGATCCCGCCGCAGCAAAGCTTGTGAATGATTTTATGAACGCGCTTACTATTGCAGATGAAGCAGAGCGGCTACAGGCGATTTTACCCATGGTGCATGATAGTTTAAAGTCAAACGATAAGAAAGATTTATTTTCTAGCGTCAAACAATTTTCCTATAAAAGAGCGGTTAATATGATTAAGCTCTACAAACTTCCTGTGGAATTGGGAGATGTTCATAAAGGCTCTGTTTCGACTGTTGGATTTAAAGAAGCAGCAGAGCGCGGTAGGCGAGATAAATACTTTGTGAAAAAGAAAGACGGAGTAAACGGATTACCCGCCCCGATTCATGTATTTATTCCTGAAGCAGGTGGTGCTCCTAAAATTTTTGACTTCGGTAGTCTTTAGGAAAAAAACTTTGTCACAGAGTCGCACAGAGGATACACAGAGTTTTGGATTTGCCTCTGTGTCACTTTGTGACTTCTCAGTGAGACTCTGTGTAAAGAATTAGAATTACCGTTCGCCGTGAAAAGATTGGAGTTGACATGCTCTGCCTTTTTAGTGTTCTATATTTATATGAAAGTAGAATTAAAGCGTATTAACGAGCCGTATCATTTTGAAGTAACAAACCAAACAGGAAACAAAATTCAGATTGATGCATCTCCACAAATTGGTGGAACAGATAAGGGCGTGCGACCAATGGAGCTTCTCCTCATGGGTCTTGCTGGCTGTGCGAGTATTGATGTAATCAATATTTTGCGCAAGCAGAGATTTTCCATTACTGATTTTAATGTTACTGTAGACGGAGAGCGCGAAACAGGAAAGGATACAAATTTATTTACCGACATCGTAGTAAATTTTTTTGTGAAAGGAGATGTAGAAGAAGAAAAATTAATTCGTGCCATTGAACTTTCCCTAGAGAAATATTGCTCTGTTGCAAAAACACTCGAAAAGACTGCAAAAATTTCTTATACTTTTAAAATTGAGAGTTAAATATGAATTATCCAAGATCAGAAAATTTTGAAACCAAAGCGATTCGTATACAAGCAGAGAAAACTCAAAATAGAGAACACAGTGTTCCTATTTATATGACTTCTAGTTTTACATTTGAAGATGCCGAGCAAGCACGCGCTTTATTTGCAGATGAAATTCCTGGAAATATTTATACCCGCTTTTCTAATCCGAATAACAGCGAGTTTGTGCAAAAGGTTTATGAACTAGAGGGCGCGGAAGATGGAATAGCCACTGCCTCTGGAATGTCGGCGGTATACACAAGTCTTGCAGGAATTTTAAAATCGGGAGATCATATTCTAGTTTCGAGATCTGTATTTGGCTCCACGCATCAGATTTTAACGCAAATATTTCCCCGTTTTGGAATCGAATTTACCTACGCTGATATAGACAAACCGGAAACCTGGGAAAGCTATATAAAGAAAAATACGCGCATGATTTTTGTGGAGACTCCCTCTAATCCCTCTCTCGATTTAATTGACTTAGATTGGCTTGGAAAATTATCCAAGAAATACAATTTAATTTTGAATGTGGATAATTGCTTTTGCACTCCTTACTTGCAGCAACCAATTAAATACGGGGCGGATTTAGTGATTCACTCCGGTACAAAATACATGGACGGACAGGGTAGGGTGATTGGTGGAGTGATAGTTGGAAAAAAAGAATTAATCCAAGAGATTCGTTTTTTTGCAAGACACACAGGACCTTCTCTTTCCCCTATGAATGCGTGGATACTTTCGAAAAGCCTCGAGACGCTTGCGATTCGTATGGAGCGCCATTCGTATAATGCTTTAAAGCTCGCAGAATTTTTAGAAGGACAGCCTGATGTGGCTAAAGTGATTTATCCTTTCCTTCCCTCTCACCCGCAATACGAACTTGCCAGAAGACAAATGAAATTAGGCGGTGGAATTGTTAGCTTTATTGTAAAAGGCGGAATCGAGAGAGGTAGAAAATTTTTAAATTCTCTTGAGATGTTTTCTCACACTGCGAATCTAGGGGATACTCGCACTATTGCCACACACCCCGCGTCTACGACTCATTCCAAGTTGAGTGATGCCGAGCGTGCGTTAGTTGGCATTGACTCCGGATTGATTCGCATATCTGTTGGGCTTGAGCATATAGACGATATTATCCGCGAAGTAATGAATGCATTAAAAAAGTCTGGATAGAAAAAGACAATGCAGATGGGTTTAAAGTAAAAGCCATCTACAAACAACGGAATGGGAAATCGCCCCTGAGCGCAAACTTAGAGTTGCCGTTCTAAACTTTCGAAATGGAACCGGAGTGGAAGCAGGCGAAGTCGAAACCATCGCGACCGATTTCCGGAGGCGGCAGATTGTTTTGCAAAGAAAGCAGCAGGGGGTATTTTCGATTATGCGGACTTAGGAATTTCTACTTCTCTACCTGATAAAAATTTACCGCACCTTGCTCGCTCTGCTGTCTTACCGGGCTTCGGACATTGGAAGAAAGGCGAAAAAGTCAAGGCGGGTTTTCTATTTACTTCTACTCTTATTACGCTAGGGCTTTTGGTAAAGGCTAATAGAGATTATACGAACGCAAAGGCAGATTATGATAATAATGTTTCCCTTGGATATTTGAGCTTTGCTTCGCCTACTTCTGGAATTGGAATTTATTCCAGTATTAAATCAAATCAAGCAAGGTCAGAACTTTCATCGAGTGCAGGTCAGTTGCAGGGATTTTCGATTCTATTAGTCGGACTTTATATCTACAATCTGGCTGACGCGTATTATGCGAAGGACAAGTCAAGCGAAACCAATTCTAAAAAAATTGGATTTCAATTTAACATTCAAAATCAATTTTCAAGATCAACAATCAATTCAATTCCAGAAACAAACTACACTATCAGCTACCAATGGAGCTTCTAACATGAAAACAAAAATTTTAACAATGAGTATCGTGGTTTTAATTACTTTAGGGTATAATGCTTGTAATCCGCTCTTGCCTTCTGCG